>JADFMN010000001.1:300000-539385 GCA_022563855.1 Armatimonadota bacterium | reverse complement strand
ATGTCCACGACATACAGGGAGCCGTCCGGCGCGGTCGCCGTATAGGTCCACTCGGAGACGCCCCGGTCGCCGCTGACGAAGTGGCGCGCGTTGCCCCACTGGCCATCGGAAAAGGCGTCCAGGAACCCCTGATAACCCTCGCGGACCTGCTTGCGCCCTTCATAGTGCGTCCCGAGGGCGTCCGGGCCCATCGAGCTGTTGAAGGAGCACTCGTCCGCCATGAACGACATCAAGGCTTCGATGTCGTGGCGGTTCCATGCGTCGGCAAAGGCCTGCAAGAAGTCCGTGTCCACCTGGTCGGTAACGCTGGTCGCCATAGCAACACCTCCTGTTTCTAGTTCTACCCTGTACCCCGAACCCCGTACCCCGCACCCCGTACCCGCACCTTCCTCATGGAGGGTCGTCCTCCTGAGCGACCTTAGCTTTCAATTGACTCTTCATTCTGAATCAGCCGCTGGACATCGACTACGAATGCGCCAGGCTGATGCACGGCGGGTGGCATGGTTGTCCCGATGTCCGTGCGGGGCAGCCATGAAATCCATGTACAGCTGATCGTCAATTCTCCAAGGACCTACACGCCTTTGGACTCAGCCAGCAGGCGTCCACACGTAATCCTGCAGCTCCTGCACCAGGTCTAGCCTTACGATCATGGCTGTCCGATACATTCCTTCGGACAACCATGCCACCCAACCGACGGTCAGCAGTGCGGCGACTATGAGAAAAGAGCGTGCCATCTACAGTCTAAGACCGGCCAAATGCGCTCCAAGGTTCGCACGAAGTACACTCGGCGCATGATTCTATCTTTTGTTCTGTTGGCCATCACGGCACCAGCCGATCTCGTCATCGAGAACGCTATGATCTGGTCCGACGGGCTCACGGGCTTCGCGCCGTTCGCCGCAGTCTCAGGCGGAGAGTTCGTCTACGTCGGCGAGCGCGACGAGTCGTATGTCGGTGCATCGACGCAGCGCGTCGACGCCGGCGGGCGGGTTGTGATCCCCGGGCTGATCGACTCGCACGTCCACATGCTCGGCGGAGGGGCGAGCCTCAACCAGATCCACTTGCGCGACGCGACGGACAAGGCCGACTTTATCGCGCAGTTAAGAAAGTGGGCCGAAGACCACCCCGAACAGAGTTGGATCACAGGCGGGCGCTGGTCAACGGAGAGCTGGGCCGACAAGACCGAGCCGACCAAGCATTGGCTCGACGAGGCGGTGCCGGACCGCCCGGTGTTCCTCAGCCGCATGGACGGCCACTCGGGCGTCGCTAACAGCAAGGCGTTCGAGATGGCGGGCGTAACGAAGGACACGAAGGACCCGGACGGCGGTCGCATCGTGCGCGATCCGCAGACCGGCGAACCGATGGGTATCCTGCGAGAGACGGCGAAGGGGCTTGTCACCAGACTGATTCCGGGGAAGTCGAGGGCAGAACAGGTCGCGGACCTGAAAGCGGCGATGAGATACGCCAACTCGCTGGGGATCACCTCCGTTTCCGCGATCACGAGCACGGGGTCGTTCGCTATCTACTACCAAGTAGCAGAAGAAGGAGACATGACTGTGCGCTGCGCCATGTATCCGAGCCTCGGAAGATCAAATCTCGCCCGAATAAAGCAGAACTTCAAGACTGTGCCGTTTTGGCTAGAGCTTAAGGGAGTGAAGGTCTTCATGGACGGCACGCTCGGATCGCGCACAGCGTACATGCGAGAGCCGTTCAACAACAACCCCGCCGACGGCGCGGACAACGTCGGTCTTCTCATGCCGGCGACGAGAGACGGCACGATCGAACAGCTCGCAAGACAGTGCGCGGAGAACGACCTGCAGCTGATCGGCCACGCGATCGGAGACATGGCCAACCACCTGCTCATCGAGTTCTTCAAGGATGCGTTCGACGATGTCCGGGCCGCGAGGCCAAGGCTCGAGCACGCACAGCACCTGCTTGCAAAGGACATCCCAGAGATCGGTCGGCTCGGCGTCATCACGTCGTATCAGCCGTTCCACAAAGCCGACGACGGACGGTACTGCGAGGACTACATCGGAGCGGAAAGGTCGAAGTCAAGCTACGCTTATAAAGACGTCCTCGACTCGGGCGGTGTTCTGGCGTTCGGCTCCGACTGGTCCGTCGTGACTCTCAACCCCTATCTCGGAATTGAAGCGGCGGTGACGGGGAAGACTTTGGCCGGAGAGTTCTGGCAGACGCAGAACAACATCTCGGTCATGGAGGCGCTTCGCGGATACACAAGCTCGGCGGCGTACGCGATGTTCTGGGAGGACAAGATCGGAAGGATCGCAGCTGGCTACAAGGCCGACTTCGTCATCCTCAACACCTCGCCGTTCGGCGCAAACCCCGACTGGGCGAACATGAAGCCTGTCGCAACGTACGTCGATGGAAAGAAGGTGTTCGGCCAGTGAGTGCCGAGTGGTGAACGGGGACGTTCCCCCGTGTCAGTCCAACTCGTGTCAGGAACGCGTGTCGGCGAAGCAAGAGACCCAAGTGAATGCTCAAGGCCGAGTGCTGAAGATGGACGACTACTAGGCGACAACCGGTCGACTGCAAAGCGGGCGACGCATCCCAATGAGTGCGGACGGTTGGGTGAAATGTGCTGTACTATAGAGTTTGGTCAGACGATAAGCGTTCTAAACTGGAGGAAGTCATGAAAAGATGGCTCATCGCTATACTGCTGGCGATGCCCCTTTCGGCGGCGGCTTGTTAGTAGCCGCTTGGCCAGCGGCAAAACGCCAAATGGCTGTCCGCTTGGGATAAACGAAATTATTCATTGGAGTAGGAAAACAAATATGCGCAATAGATTCCTTGGAATCGGGGCTGTTCTCGCGCTGGGCTCATTTGCCGGCGCAGACGTAGTCCTAGATCACATCACTGGCGCCGTGCAGGCGGACTGGAGCGAAATCTATGCTTCGCAAGACTTCGAAGCTGCGTGGGACGAGTTCGACGTCAACTATATTGAAGACTTCACAGTGACGGAGACGCAGACGAACATTCTGCAAGTCGACGCGATAATGGGCGGGTACAGCGGGTTCCTTAACGCGTTTTTCACGAACGGTCGCGTCAGGGGTTATCGCGTCGAGTTCTATTCGTCCGTAGCCACTGCCGCTGCCAGCCTCACCGGTGATGTCGGCAGCCAAACGGTGCTGCCAGGATCAGTAACTGTGGGGCCCCCTTTGGGTTGGAGATTCGCGGAATCCGAAGTTCGGATTCCTGTAAACGTCTTCCTTCCTGGCGCAGGTACCTACTGGGTAGGCGTCATGGGCATCCTCGACTACGATCCCGGTGGTCAGATCGCAGTCGTCGCCTGGAATTCAGGCACGTTTGCAGGCGGCAACAACTCAGTTCAAGTTAACCCTAATGGCGGATTCAACTTCGGTGGCGGAACCAACTTTGTAGATCGACACCGAGACGCAGCCTACAGGATCACCGGCGTTCCCGAGCCTGCGTCGATGGTCGCTCTCGCCATGGGTGCTGCTGCGCTCGTCGCTCACCGACGGCGCAAGAAGGTTGCTTGACGGCGGGGCTTCTACATGAAGTCCAAAAGCGTCCAGTGTTTCGGCATTGGACGCTTTCTTGCTCTGCAGCAGCGAATGACCGGTCGAGGTAATCTTAAGAAGCACCTGAACGGGAGAACGAGGATCAAGAATGATTCGAAAACTGTACGTAGGGGTAGCTGTGTTCTTCGTCGCGATAGCTGTGGCTGTCGTTGGGGATGCCGGCTACCTAGCTAAGTTCGTCAAGGCGTTGAACTCCGCTCCGGGGTTGGACGTCACCTACACGCTGATCGAAGTGGGAGGCGTGCAAGGCGAATACCACGTGGTTCTCGCCAAGCCGGACAAGGCGATGATCGACACGCCCACGACGCTGTATGTCGCCGACGGGAAAAACCTGACCGTCCTGCACAAAGCGAAGAACACGTACATCGTCCGAGAGCAGACTGCGGCTGCGTTCAAAGACCTTCTATCCGACGAAACGCTTTCCTTGTGGCGCGCTTTCTTCGATCCGTCGGCGTTCGATGGCGTTGAATCGACGAAGAACGAAGGCAGTCGAACCCGTCGCGGCGAGAAGCGAACGATCGTGTCCGCACAGCTTGATTCCTACGGCAGGTACGCGATCCGGCTGCACCTGGGGGAAGAAGACAGTTTGGTCCGACAGGCCGAGTTCTTCGACACGAGCGGTTCCACGCCGCGGACGCACATTCTCACTGTCAAGTCGATGAGCACAGTGCCGCCTGCAGAGCATCTGTTCGCATTCACGGCCCCGCCTAACGCAAGGCTCCTGTCAGAACGGGACTTGAGGGCCGAGGCCATTGCGGCAATGGTCGTATACGCGCAAAGCGAGGGCGAGCTGGGCAAAAGCACGTACAAGCCGGTTCAACCAGAGAACATGGATTTGGCTGCGGGCTTCTACAAGGCCGTCATCGCTGAGTTCTCGAAATACCCGAGGGATTTCATGGAGGCGAGCAATCTCAAGAAGATCGTGCTCGTCGAGCAGATCCTTAAAGAAGGACGGTCTAGACCTGCCGCGCCTCGAGTAAGTGAGGAGATGCTCTACTTCGACGTAACCCGCTTCAAGAACCCAGTCTACGCGCGCAATCTCGTCCATCACGAGTTCTTTCACATGATAGATGAGGAGTGGTACGGCTCGCAGACTTTCAGCGATCCGAAATGGACGGCGTTCAACCTCAGCGATTTCAAGTACGGATCAGGGGGCGAAGCTGCTATTCTCGCTTCAGGTGGGCAAAGCCTGTGGCCACTAAGTCACCCGCAGCCAGGCTTCGCAAGCAAGTACACGATGTCTGCAATTGAGGAGGACAAGGCCACGCTCTGGGCGGCGATGTTTGTACCGGAGCGCTGGGCGCTTCTTAAGAAGATAATTGCCGTCGATCCGATAGTAGGTGCAAAGGTTCGATTCCTGCGTGAGTTCGCCCGCTCCAAGAGCCCAGAAATGGAGGGAGAGTATTGGGAGATCGTAGTAGCCGAGGGTGACGGTAGCTAGCCCTACCGTTACATTTCGCAAAAGCGGAACAGCATTCAGATCACGTATGCATGATCCCGCTCGGCGCGGAGGTCGAGCGAGTATTCTCTTGGCCGGATGAGTGCGATCGCAGACCGCTTTGCAGAGTTGCAGGAGAAGAAGGAGAAGGCGCTCGTGCTGTTCGTCACCGGCGGCGATCCGCCGCTGGCCGAGCTTCCTGCGGTTCTTGACGCTCTTGCGGACGGTGGCGCCGATCTGATCGAGGTGGGGATTCCGTTCAGCGATCCGATCGCCGACGGCCCGACGATCCAGGCTTCGAGTCAGCTGGCCTTGGATAGAGGCGTCACTCCGAGGGCGATTCTCGACAGCCTGCGGGGTTTCGACCGCGTTCCCGTCGTGCTGATGGGGTACTACAATCCGGTCTTGGCCTTCGGGCTCGATGAGTACGCGAGCGCCGTCGTTCAAGCGGGTGTCGCGGGCGTGATCGTCAGCGACCTGATCCCAGAGGAGGCGTCGGACTGGATCGCCGTCAGCCGCGAGCACAGACTGGACACGGTGTTCCTGACCGCGCCGACGAGCACCGATGCACGGCTTGATACAGTCGTGCAGAGTGCCACCGGCTTTGTCTACGCGGTGTCGCGCACTGGCGTGACCGGTGCGGGGCAGACCGTGCCGCCCGACGTAAAGGACCTGGTCTTGCGGATCAAGCAGCGAACCAAGCTGCCCGTGTGCGTCGGGTTTGGGATCAGCACTCCCGACCACGTCAAGATGGTCTGCGAAGTGGCTGACGGAGCGGTGATCGGCTCGTGGCTGGTGAACGAGCTGGCCCGCAACTGGGAGAACGGAAAAGGTCGCGACCGGCTTGTCGATCAAATCCGAGAGCTGAAGAAAGCGACGCGAGGCTGAGCCCTTATTGTGAAGCGGGTCTGCAAGCCTGCACGCGGCGGGCGACCAAGATCATGCCGCTGGAGGGTGGCACGTCATCCTGAGCAGATCGAAGGATCCTGCGACACCGCTCTCTCACGTCAATATCGCTCCAGCCCCCACCTAACCTCCCCCGGCCTCGAGTACTTGCAACAAGCGACAGCCCGTAGGCCGGTAGAGGAGTTCGGAGCGCGGACTCTTAGTCCGCATCCCGGCCTGTGGACTCTTAGTCCACCAGCATCGCGATACTGATAGAGCGCGAATGTCGCAGTTGATGAAAGCCAAGGTCGCACAGGAGCACGACCCTCCATCATTCTCTCTGACAGGATGGGAGGGCGAGCGCGTGATCCTGAGCGGATCGAGCATCCCCAGGGGCGAGCTATTGGACTCAAAGTGTCGTGATGTCAAGGCCCCCACCTAGCCTCCCCCAGCCACGAACGGCTCTAGTAAATATCGGCCTGTAGGCCGGGGGAGGGATTCGGAGGCGCATCTCGTGCGTCAGGCTGTAAAGACTCGGAGCGCGGGCGTTTGGACTGGCGATCCCTCTCCCGCTCCTCGACCTCCCGGTCGGGTGTCGCTATCGTGAGCGGGACAGGCTAGGTGAGGGATTCGACCGGCGCACATCAGGCGGCATTGTGTATTCGGAGCGCGGACTCTTGGTCCACCAGCATCGCGATTCTGATAGAGCGCGAATGTCGCAGTTGATGGAAGCCAAGGTCGCACAGGAGCACGACCCTCCATCTTTCTCTGACAGGATGGGAGGGCGAGCGTCCCCGCGAGCCGCGCTAGTCGGGTGATCGACTACCGCGCGTAGTACTCGACGACTTTCTGCTCGTCGAAGAAGTCAGGGAAGTCCTCGCGCTCGGGCAGTGCCACGATCTTCGCGCTGAAATCGACCGGGTCGGAGTTCATGTACGGCGGAATGGCCGCGCCCTCGAAGTGATTCCTCGTCGCGATGCCTCGGCTGGCGTCGCGGTGGCGCACGGTGATTTCATCGCCGACCTTCAAGCGGTAGCTCGGGATGTCGGTCTTCTTGCCGTTCACGAGGATGTGGCCATGGTTGACCATCTGCCTCGCCTGAAAGATGGAGTTGGCGAATCCGGACCTCCAGACGGCGGTCTGTAGGCGAAGCTCCAGCAAACGTAGAAAGTTGAGACTGCTGTTGCCGTGCATCTTCACGGCCTTCTTGAACGTGATCCGGAACTGCTTCTCGAGCATCCCGTAGAACCGCCGAATCACCTGTTTGGCCAAGAGCTGTTCGCCGTACTCGGACAGCCGGTTATCCCGCCGTACATCGGGTCCGTGCTGACCCGGTCTGAACGGTCGCTTGGTACTCGGGCACTTTGGCTTGCCCCAGAGATTGAAGCCGACCCTGCGGCAAATGTCGTTCTTTCTTCCTCGATACGTCGCCATGCTTCTCGTGAGCCTTTCCTAAGGTTTCGTCTCGCGCTTGCCGGGCAAGCACGGACGGGCGCGAAAGGGAATTATGACATACGATTCGGCGTCATCCGCTTTGCGGTGGGCCGAAAACAGCGTACGAGCCGCCGTCGCCCTTGAGCCGGAGGACGATCTCAATGGTGATCGAACCCGGTTTGGCCTGCTCGGAGTTCGATATCTCGTCGAGCCGGTCAAGCTGGGACTGGATCTTCTGCTTCTCCTCATCCGAAGCCGCGTCCTTCAATCGCTCTTCTAGCTCTTCTCGCTCCTGCTCGGCCTGCTTGAATTCGAGCGACATCGCTCTGCGCGTCTGATCTGCGGTCAGCTCCTTGACGGTGCCGATCTTCGCCAGCTCTTTCTGCAACGATTGCAGCTCGTCCGACGAAAGCTCAAGCCGGAAGATCTTCTCAGACTGAGCGGCTCTAGCCGAACGTCGAGTTAGCGAGACGGTCGCGATCTTGAGGTCCGACAGCTTGTCGGTGAGGGTCTTAGCGGCCTGCACAAGATTGGATACCGTCAGGATCAGCCTTCGTGGCAACTGAATGTTGGCCAGACCGCCGAATCCTCCTCCTCCGCCGAATCCGCCTCCCGCGCGAGCTCCACCTGTCGTCCCGCCGCCGGTCGTCGCACCAGCTCCGCCGCCCGTCCCACCGCCGGTCTTTGCGTCAGCTCCGCCGCCCGTCCCACCGCCGGTCTTTGCGCCAGCTCCGCCAGCCGCTGCCTTTGCGGCAGGCCGATCAGTCGTCTCGGCCAGCGCGTCGATGTCGGCCCCCTCGCGCGCCTTTACGGCATCGTCGGATTCTATGCGAGCCCTGCCATCGTCGGTCCATTCGGATTCTCGAACCCCTTCGATCTCGCCGGCCACGTCGGGAACGCTCAAGCCGCCGGAAGTAGGGGCGCCCATCGTAATGTCCAGGCCGTCGTCGAACGACGCCCCTGAATCGAACAGGTCCATCTCATCTGCGGCCGTGGAATCCACCTCATCCGCCGCACTCAACAGAGCGACCTCCGAAGCAGAATCCGACGCGAAGTTAGACCGCAGCACCGGTATGGCGACGGCCACAACCGCGATCGCGGCAGCAGAAAATCCAAGCGCCTTCCAAGGGATCTGGCGTCTGTCGCGCACTTGCATCCGGCTCAACGTCTCTTCGAGTCCGGCAATCGGGTGCTGTCGTACAGCGCCCTGTATCTGGCTCGACAGCGCCCGCAGACCTTCGTACTCCGCGCGCAGAGCGGCGTCGCTCTCCAGCGCAGCGGCGACTTCCTTCGCGCGCTCTTCGCTCAGTTCGCCATCGATATACGCCTTCAGGTCTTCGAAAAAGTTCACACCGTCACCTCGCACAAATGAACCCTCAACTGCCGGAACGCGTGGAACAGCCTCGACTTGACCGTGCCTTCCGGCACTCCGATCATCTTGGCGATCTCACAGTACTTCAACCCGTCTACTTCGTGAAGCAGCACGACCTCCCTGTGCTCGTCGCTGAGTTTCTTCAGCGCTTCAGCAAGGGTTTGACGCTCTACGATCTGGGTCTCGTGGCTGTCGGCTCCTACGAACCAATCTTCCAGCGGTACCTCCGGCCTCTTCTTTCGGACGAGGTTCCGGCAGTGGTTGTTGGCAATTCCCAACAACCACGTCGAAAACTCAGACCGTCCCTGATACTTGCTGATCGTGCTTTGCATCGTCACAAACGTCTCTTGAGCGGCATCGGCAGCGAGTTCCTCGCCTACGCGCCGCGCACAGAACCTGAATACGCGCCC
The DNA here is from genome assembly GCA_022563855.1 of Armatimonadota bacterium. Lineage (NCBI taxonomy): Bacteria > Bacillati > Armatimonadota > Armatimonadota bacterium. The sequence continues at coordinate 530,289 of JADFMN010000001.1, read as the reverse complement.
GTAGTGCTCCCGGACTAGCTCGCCGATCGCCTCACGGCAACCTTCGTTCGCCCGAACGACCCGTTCGTCTCTGGTGGCGTACTCTGAAATCTTAGTGTCCTCGTTTGGGTCCAACGTTCAATTATCTCAGACGAATCAGCACGCCCAGCCGTTGAGCCCTGCATTATAGTACGCCGGAGAGCTGCTCTTGTATGAACAATCGGCGCCTAGTTTGGAGGTCGCGAACCTCCAGCAAGATGAGCCGGATGGCCAAGGCCTGCAAGCCCAGCGTCAAGACCATCCCAAGATTGCTCGCGAGAAACTGTAGCGATTCCGGGTGAAACCCCTTTGGCATCGCCAAAAAGATCGCTGTGTTCACGAAGACGAGGACCATCCCCGCGACGACGCCTTCGTACTTCCAAGGACCGGTTCTCATCAGGTTTGGATGAAGGGCGGTCGGAGGCATCAGGCTTTCCAGCGTACTGCTCGGCTCGCTCTCCAACCAGTCGTCCAGATCGCGGACAAAGTTGTCGGACCGCTTTCGGATCGAGAAGTCCTCGTACGAATCGACGATGCGGATCGAGATCGCCAGCGCGCAATCGTCCAGTTCGATCGGGATTCGTCGCGGCAGGCTGCCGCGGCCTTGACGTTGCCGATCTGAGGCCCGCCAACGCTCAGTCGGCGGAACGTCGCCGCTGTTCAGGCGAAAGACCGTTTGAAGGCCTTTGAAGAACAGCGTTCCGCCCTCGAACCACATGAACCCTTCGTCCGTGCCGGTCAAGCTGTCCGCCTGATACATCGATACCCGCACCGGCACGGCGGTTTCTCCGGGCAGTTGATTCTTCTGGGCGCGTACCCCAGAGCCGACGTCGATATAGCTTGATAACCGTCGGTAAAGGAAGAACAGCAGCCCCTCGGCCACGCCTACGAGGGCGAGTGCCTTGACGTTGGCCATGAAATACCCTAGCGGATCAGCCTCGTTTCTGGCGACGAACAGGATGAACAGGAAGCCAACACCGACAGCAGTGGCTGCGAGAGCCCTCTGCCAGAGCGTCTGCGTCGGTAGCTGAAAGATCAGTTCGTCGTCCCGCGCGATGCGCCAACTGGCGACAGGAACCGAGGGTCCTTGCGTCATCTTGACTGTCGCGCCTGACGGTGTCACACCTTTAGGATACACCTGCGGGGACGCTGCAAACGATCTTGATGAAACCTTCGTAACGGTAGGATATACGCCAATGAGTACGCCTAGACCCGTTTTGGCCCTTTCCGCCATCGTGCTGATTGCGTCGTGCGCTGCGCTCGGCGACTCGCAAGACCAGTCTAAGGGAACCGTCAGCACAGGCGTCGAGCTGACCGGAACCGTCGTGGTCGTGAATCAGCAATCCGACTCCATCACGCTCATCGACCTAGAGTCCATGACTGCGTACAAGCACGTCCCGGTTGTCGGCGGGCCGCATGAGGCGGCGGTCTCACCGGACGGTCGCACCGTCGCGGTGACGAACTACAACAAGCCGGGGGTCGGGCCACAGAACGATATATCGATCATCTCGCTGCCAGACGGAAAGACGCTCAAAACGATCAGCCTGGGCGAGTACAGCATGCCGCACGACATACGCTGGGTGGACGCCGATCACGTGGTCTGCACGGTGGAGGCGAACCAGGCGCTGCTTCTGCTGAACGTTGAGACCGGGAAGATCGAGCGGGTGTTCAAGACCGGCAACCGCGGGTCGCACATGCTGGCTCTGACGACGGATCGCAGCCGACTGTACTGCTCCAACATGGGCAGCGGCAGCGTGACGGCGTTCGACTTCAAAACCGGCGAGAAGATCAAGGACATCCCCACGGGGCGGCAGTGCGAGGGCGTCGGCGTGACGCCGGACGGCCGATGGATCTGGGCTGGCAACCGAGCCGAGGACACGATCTCGATCATCGATACCCAGACGCTGACCGTGGTCAAGAAGATCGACTCAGCCGGATTTCCGTATCGCGTGCAGTTCACGGCGGACGGCAATTACGTGCTGATCCCACACGCACGGTCAGGCGAACTCGTGGTCGCAAACGTCGCTTCTCAGCGCATCGTTCGACGCATCACACTCGGCGCCGTCGGCGTCAAGTTGCCGGCCGCAAGCCCATCAACCGCCGGAGTATTCCCACATCCAGACGGCCGGTACGCGTTCGTGACCGTCAGAAACGACAATTCGATGGTCGTCATAGACATCCAGTCCGGGGTGACGGTCGCCAGGGTGCCTGTGCAATCCAGCCCAGACGGCGTGTGCTACTCACCAATCGCTCGGGACTAGGCCTTCACAGCGCCGCCGCCCTTGATCTGGACCTTCATTCCTGGTGTCGGCAGGTACTAGTGAGGCTCGCTGGCAGGTTGGAACGCCAGGTATTATTGAGTTGACGGCGTTGCAACGAGGCAGCGGCGTACCTAGTCTCGTTCTCATTCATAGGCAAGCCGAGAATATCATCGTGGCAAAAGCAATGTCAGCACCAAAATCCAGCAAGCCGAAGGCGACCCGGTCGAGCCAGAGTCCCAACGGTTCGAAGTCCGGCGTGCTCTCCAAGGACAAGGCGATCGAGTTCTATCGCCAGATGCTGATGATTCGCCGTTTCGAGGAGAAGACGGAGGACGCTTACCGGCACGGAAAGGTCGGCGGGTATATGCACGTCTGCACCGGCATGGAGGCTACGGTCGTTGGTTGGACCGATGCGCTGCAGATCGGTTACGACTACGTGATCTGTGCCTACCGCGACCACCCGCACCCGCTGTTGATGGGCTCGGACCCGGTTGCTGTAATGTCCGAGATCATGGGGCGATCCGGTGGGCTGAGCAGGGGCAAAGGCGGCTCGATGCACCTCTACGATATCGAGCGCGGCCTGTTCGGCGGTTGGGGGATCGTCGGCGGGCACACGGCCCTCGGCGGCGGTCTCGCGTTCGCCGCGAAGTATCGAGGCGAGGACCGCGTCACGGTCTGCTATCTCGGAGACGGTGCGGCCAACGCCGGCGTTTTCTTTGAGACGATGAACATGTGCGGGCTCTGGGATCTACCCATTATCTTCATCATCGAGAACAACGAGATTGCGATGGGCACGCGGCTCGAGTACCACGCGGCCGACACGGAACTGTACAAGCGCGGGCAGGCGTTCGACTTCGAGTGCGAGCGCGTGGACGGCATGGACGTGATCCAGGTCTATAAGGACGCCGAGCGAATCATCGACTGGGTCCGCAAGAACCAGAAGCCGTACCTTGTCGAAGTGATGAACTATCGGTACCGAGGTCACGGGGCTGCCGACCACGACCGCCAGCTCTACCGCACCAAGGAGGAGGAGCAGGAAGCCATGCTGCGCGACCCGATCGCTCGCCACGAACTGTTCTTGCTGGCAAACAAGATGATGACGCGCAAACAGATGGACGATCTCAACGAACTACAGATCGAGTGGGTGAACGAAGTTTACGAAAAAGCAGACGCGTCTCCGTTCCCCGATGTGGACGAGGTTTACGATAACGTCTACAGCGACATGCCGCCGGAGAAGGGACACTAGCATGCCGGAAATGAACTATAGGGACGCGCTGCGGACCGCATTGATCGAAGAGCTGGACCGCGACGACAACGTTTTCTGCATCGGCGAAGACATCGGCCGCTACCAAGGCACGTTTCGCGTGACCGAAGGGCTGTTCGAGAAGTACGGCAGTCGCCGGATCGTCGACACGCCGATCACCGAGCCTGGGTTTACCGGCATGGCGGTTGGCGCCGCGATGGTCGGATTGCGACCGATCGTCGAGATGATGACGATGTCGTTCGCGATCCTCGCGCTCGACCAGATCATCAACCACGCAGCGAAGGTCCACTACATGACCGGCGGCCAGGCGACCGTGCCGATGGTGATCCGCGGCCCGGGCGGAGCGGCTAAGCAGCTGAGCGCACAGCACAGCCATTCGCTCGAAGGGTGGTTTGCGCATGTTCCAGGTCTCAAGGTGGTCGTGCCGGCAACGCCGGCCGACGCCTACGGGCTGTTCAAGAGTTCCGTCCGCGACGACAACCCCGTGATCTTCACAGAAAACCCGGCGCTTTACGGCCTTAAGGGCGACGTGCCGGTCGGAACGGACTTCACGGTCGAAATTGGAAAGGCGCAGATCCTGCGCGAAGGCACCGACGTTTCGCTCGTTGCTTACAGCCGGATGACGCAGGAGTGTTTGCGCGCTGCGGATCAGCTTGAAGGGGAGGGGATAAGCGCCGAAGTCGTTGACGTCCGCTCACTTCTGCCTCTTGATATGGAGACGATCAGCGCGTCTGTCGAGAAAACGAACCGTGCGATCGTTGTATACGAGGATTGGCGGAGCGGCGGGTTCGGCGCTGAGATCGCTGCGCGAATCGGCGAAGAGTGTTTCGACGACCTCGACGCGCCGGTCGGCAGACTCGGCGGGCTAAACGTTCCGACGCCATATGCGCGTGTTCTCGAAGTAGAGTGCATTCCGCAACCGGCCACGATCGCCGCGGCTGTACTGGAATTGAACTAGTCGTACGGTATCCAGTAGCCGAAATCGTCGCGACTTTCGTTGTGAAAGGAATCCCTGCCGATACTGTCGGTCCCTCCAGCGTCGATCGCGTCAATGCCGATCGAGTAGACCTTGAATCCGGGATCGGCCATGATGACGCGGAAATACCCGCCATTGATCCGATCGTAAACCGTGCTGTCGTGTTCCTTCACCGCAGCGGCAAGCCCTATTCCCCTCGTTCGATCAAGTACGTCTGCGACCAGCGCGAGCATTTCGAGCATTGCGACTGATCGGCCATGAGCGGCCATTAGAATGGACATTTCCGAGCGCACGATTTGCATGAACAAGTCTGACGGACTTGCAGCCTCGTCGAGCGAGGCTTCAAATGCCGCAACGTCTGCCATGGTCTCGTCCCACGAAGCATCGCGCGATATGTGACCGTAAAGTTCCCCCAAGTACCGCAGGTACACGGCGAGACTAGCGTCAGCGAGAACCCGTCTTTCGACGGACCTGATCGACTTCAATGTTCTCTCGTCATGTCGTGTCTCATTCTTACCGAAAGTCAACGAATTCAGAATTCGCTGATCGTCAGAAAATAGCTGCTCGTAAGTTTCAGAGAACTCTTTGACGGACGTGGAGGCCATGATCAGTTCGCCTTCCAGACAAGAGTCCAGCTGGTTAAGCTGCGCGGCCCGAACGACATATTCTCGCACCAGATCCTGAACCGCTGGATCACCTGACTCCTCCATCAAGATTCGCACAATCGCGCTCTCAATAATTATTTTCCCGGCGATCGTAACGAGGTGACCAATCACGGTTCGATCGGCGTCTGAAAAGCTGGCAATTCTGTCCGCTATCAGCAGTTTCTCCAGGGCCGAGTCATACTGCTTTTCCAAAGCGTCAGCCTCGGCCAAGTGCGAACAGTACTTGACCAGAGACTTCATGGAAGCGAACTCCGGGAACATGATATTAAGACCCAAACTCCAATCGCGCTGGAAGTCGCAGCCCGATTTGCTGGCCGCCAGTCGAAGCTCCTCAAGTACCTCCGGGTGCAAACGGTCGAACTCAACACACTTTGCAACGTGATCCTCGCCAGAGAACAACTCACTGAATCCTCCAAGTGTGAAAATGTCCTGCGCGACTTCTTGAATGATTGGCCCCGCGTCGTCATCCACCGGCACTTGCAGCCGCCGACCGAACTCAACAGGATCGAGCGTGAGGCCAAGCGCCTCGATCTCCGCCTTGGCTTGTGCCAGCTCTGATGCCGCCTGAACGATCGAGCGGTCCGGAGCCGGGTTCATCAACCGCCACACGGAAACAACAATCGCAGGCACAACAACCGCGAGCACAACGATCACTTTCGTGCTGGGCTTCATGTTGTCCACCAGCCTCAGTATGGCCCGCGCGCGTCTACGGATACAGTTCGAATCTAAGCGCGTGGCCTTGATTCTGGATCAGCGCGAGCGGCCCGCGCGGAGGCAGTACCGAAGTCGGCAGCTCGTCTCCAAGAGCTTGCAAGACGAACGCGTCACCCATTGGATCGTAATGAAAGAGCGCGCTCTTGATTGGATCGATCGCCCATTCGCCGAAGCCGTCGATGCTAGTCGGAAGGGCGCCAGTTTCGATCCTGTGCTGCAAGACCATTGCGGTCAAGTAGACGAGCCGTCGCATTTGTACGCACCTCAGCATCGAGATCGTGAGCTGTTCGTACGTAACCGGAAACGCTCCTGCAAGAAAAGCGGACGGCTGCGGCTGCTTCGTCCATTCCACTCCCTTGCCGTCGAGAAGAACACCCTGCAAGTGCAAGTCACCGTCGAACTTCTGTGTGTCTGTCACGGCATCGGTCCAAAACGCCAAGACGCTCGATTCGAACGCCTCGGGCAATCTTGTTCCTGTCGGGACCGGTCGCTGCGCACCGGATGCCATGACTAGGTCCAGCTGCTCGTCCGGATTGTATTGGTCAAACTTGCGCGCGCTGATCAAATAAAGCAGTACGTCTCCTCGTACCGCTGTCGCAAAGTCGACCGGGCCGTCAAACTCTTCGATCAATTCGATGATCCGGTCGATCAGCCGGCCATCGTCAGGGCTGCTCTGCATCATCGAATAAAGCGCCCGATTCAGTCGATTATAAACTGATGACCAAGCCATAAAACTGTGAGAACTTGGCTCGTTCAGCAAGTGGGACACGACTTTCCTCGCGAGTTCGATTCGATGAAGGGCGGTCCCAATATCCCCTTCGTCAAACGCGAATATGGCCGTGCGCGCGCAAAAATCAACGTAACGATTGTAAGGGTTGTAATCTGGCTTGTCGCTAAAGAGGCCGGCATCCCAGTCGATTGGCGTTCCGACATCTTCAAGGAGCGCCAGCTCTTCGGCTATGTCGAACGCTTCTGGATATCGGGTCACGACTTCCCGGAAAGAACCCATCTTCTCTGGCAGCGTGAGCGCCTGCCATAAGTCCTGTCGCTCGATCAGGTAAATGTCGAATGCGAGGAACGCCTCGTACCGGGCAAGCTCCTGTTGTCTCTCAGTCGTACGAACGTCGCCGATTTCCAGCGCCAGTCCCGCCTCTGCAGCGCCGTCGCGGTTTGCCCCGAGTCGGTCGGCCTCGTAGTCGATCTCACCTTGGTTCTGCGAGTGATCACGCATCGCTTGGTACCAAAACGCAATGCCCGCGCCAAAGATCAGCAGCAAACATATCAGCCCAACGCCTTTCCAACTCGTGTTCTTCATGACTCAATCCACCAACGCCGTTCGTATAAATGGTCCGTTCGCGCGCATCGTTCCTCTAGCTGCTTGATTCTGCCGGCCAGCCACTCATCCTGAATCCCAAATCGTCCGAGTTCGACGATTTGCTTAGGCCGTCTTTCCTCACGCCTCCGGAATCGATCCGGTCCGCCCCAATAGAATACACGTGAAACCCAACTCCAAGCGAGGAGTAGCCGAAAGGTTCGTCGCTGTAGGGGTCGATTGACGCGGTGCCCAGATCTCGAAGCAGGGCGGGGTACTGGCCATACGCGAGCCTGTATTGAAATGCGTACGCGGCGACGATCAACAACCTGCGGTAGGTCTCTTGCTCTGCCCAGACAGACGCGCTTATCCGAAAATCGGTCGCAAAACCCCTGGCGATCGCACCGGCGCTCTTGCCGACGTCGGCAAGAAATTCATTCGGTTCGCGCAGGCTGTCTATCAGCGCTGACCAGTTATCTTGGTTCTCGCGAACGGCTGCCAATGACAGCATGTGGAAAGTCAGCCACACCGCTTCGTTCGCCTCGGCGGCGTGTGGATGAAACGGGTACTTGACATCCGATTTTCTCGAACTTGCGAACCGCTCAATCCAAGACCCATTCTCGTGAGACGCGACTATCCATTTGCCTCTCCATGCCTCTATCTTGACGAAATACTCAAGCTCGCCAGTGGTGATTTCAGCGGACATATTGGCGACTGGCCATTTCGCGACGGTCGGGGTACTACCGTTCTCCACCAGCGCGGCGCTGATCTCCTGACCGAGGTGATCTCTCATGCTCGCGCTGGAGGACTGCATTCGGCTGATGGGAATTGCGCGTACATGGCGAGACAAGTCATAGACTGCAACCAATCGTGAAGACCAAGTATCGAAGTCCCCGTCAGCCCTTGCAACCTTGGCGTCCGCCAGCAAAAGCGTCGCGGCGAATCGAGCGTCTGTCTCCGAGATCGCCACGATCGATCCGTCGCTCCTGGGCGATTTGGCGATCACCTCGAACGTCGAAGCTTGCGTCCAGGCGTCGATCGCTTCTCGATATGGCTCGAGCGACGCGCGCAATGCGTCGATTCCATCGTTCTGAAGCGGTTCGAATTGCCCGCCGGCCGAGCTGACGGCCAGGATCGCATCGCTGAACGCGCCGATGACGTTTTCTCGGGCTGGCGGCACAGCCTTTGGGTCGGTCGTGAATTGACCCAGTGAGATGCCGTCCGCTTTCGCCTCCTTCTTAATCCCCTCGAGCTTTTCGGCCCACTCGTTCAGATCGCTTTGCCCGTAGTACCAAACCACGAACCCGCCTATAACTAGAGTCCCGGCAATTCCAATTCCGATTATTCTCTTCTTGGACTTCAAACCTTCTCCAAAGCTTGCGTAAACACTGCGCGTATGACCTCGTCCGGTGTGGTCCTCCCGGCCAGCACTTTCTCCTTGCCGTCCTGGAGCATCGTTCTGAAGCCCTGCTTCCTGACGAGCGCAACGACGTCCTGATATTCCGCTTTTTTCGCAACGGCCTCCTTGAACTCTCGCGTTCCGACGATCAGTTCGAAGATGCCGAGTCGGCCCTTGAGCCCGGTCCCGCCGCAATGATCGCAGCCGGGGCCGGAGCGTAGCTTTGCGCCCTTGATGTCTTCTGCCGTGATGCCGATCATCTCTAGCTCCTCGCGCGAGAACCGCGCCGGCTCCGCGCACTTTTCGCACACGGTTCGCACGAGCCGCTGCGCCATGATCGCGGTGATCACGCCGCCGACGAGGTACGGCTCCGCCTGCATGTCGAACATTCTGCCGACCGTTTCGATAGCGTTGTTCGTGTGGATGGTCGTGAGAACGAGGTGACCGGTCAGACCGGCCTGGATCGCGATTGCGAGCGACTCCGGGTCTCGGATTTCACCAACCATCATGATGTCGGGGTCTTGGCGCAAGAACGAGCGCATGACCTTTGGGAACGGCATCTTGGGCGTGACCTGCACCTGCGCGATGTTCGTCTCGAACTCGTACTCGATCGGGTCTTCGACCGTGACGATGTTCTGGTGAACGGAGTCGAGCTTGTTCAGAGAAGCGTACAGCGTCGACGTCTTGCCCGATCCGGTCGGACCTGTGACGACGATCAGTCCGTAAGGAACTTGGATCGCCTGATCCCAGGCTGTCCTCACGTGTTCGGGCATGCCGAGCACGTCGAGGTCCACGCGCATCGCCTCCGGATCGAGCAGCCGCATGACGAACTTCTCACCGTTGAGGCACGGGATGCACGAAGCTCTTGCGCTGAGCCGGCGGCCGTTGTACTCCATGTCGATCCGCCCGTCTTGCGGCTCGCGCTGCTCGTCGATCCGCATGTTGGCGGCCAGTTTCAGGCGCGAAATCACGTTGATCGCCTGTTCAGGAGGGAGCTGCCCGGTGTCCTGCAGCATGCCGTCCTGCCGGAATCGGATTCGCAGTTGGTCGCGCTCCGGCTGCAGGTGGATGTCGCTCGACTTCGTGTCGAGCGCGCTCATCATGATGTTGTCGACGATGCCGACCGCCAGCGACATTTCGTTGCCGGCCATCTCGCGGGTTTCGCCGTGCTCCCGAATGATCAGTCGAAACCGCTTTGCCGCGCCCCAGTTGCCCTTTTCCTCAATGCTCATGGTTGTCAGGCTCTAGGATACTCGGGGTTTCGTTCGGGTTGGCTCGGGTTGGTTCGGATTTGTTCGGATTTGGCTCGGTTTGGTTAGGAGGCTGGGTGGTTCGGGGGTTCGGAGAACTGCCAATTGCCAACTGAGAATTTTGTTCGCCCTCAACCCTAGCTCGGCTCCCAACCCTTAGCGCCGTCGCGCAGGAGGTCGAAGAAGTGCCAGGTCGGGCAGAAGTCGTCGCCGGGGCCGAAGATTGCTGTGCCGGTGCGAACAATCGAGCCGTCCTCCTCGCGGTGGAACGCCGAGACGCCCGGCCAGTAGCTGTCGTCGGGCTTGTATCCCATGGCAGTAGTGAAATCCGAAGTAGCGTCGCTGACAATACGGTACGTCCAGCCGCGCGCCTTGGCGACCTTCGCCTGTTCGTCCGGAGCATCTGGACTGGCCAGCACGAACGCACACCGACCCTCGATATGACGATAGATGCTCTCGAACCCGTCGGCCCACAGCGTGCAGTAGTTGCAGCTCGCGCCCATGTTGTGCACAACGAGCAGGTCGTCCTTGTCGCCGAACAGCTCGGACAAGGAGACGCTCCCATCTGGCCCCTCGAACGGGTAGTCCTGAACCTTCTCTGGCTCTGCCTCTTGTCGGGCCTTGTTCAGTTCAGCCTTAAGCTCCATGATCTTTGTCTCAAGCTCTTTGATCTGCGTCGTCATCGCCGTTGTCATGATCTCTTTATACTGCAATCAAGTAGCAAGTATCTCCGTTTCCCGGCCCAACGCCGGAGTTTCGGAGCCGCCATACTTGCGCCATGCCCGACTGGCGACGGCGACTGCCGCACCCTGCCCTGGTGCTGGTCGTCGTCATTTGGGGGCTCAACTTCAGCGTCATCAAGGTCGTCCTGGGGTATCTCGAACCGTCGGTAGCTGCGCTGGCTCGGTACCTCCTGATGCTCCCGATCCTATTTGGTATCGCGGCCTTGTTGCGGGTTGATCTCAAGTACCCCAAGGGGCAGAGATGGAGATACGTGTTCGCAGGGTTTGTCGCGAACGGCCTGTACATGGTCTTCTTCCTGGAGGGGATGCGAACGGCCGGAGCGGCGCAGGGGGCCATCGTTCTGGCGACCGCACCAGTTTGGATCGGTTTGTTCGCAATCCTCGCAGGTCAGGAACGTTCCACACCGCGCCTGGTGATCGGAGGACTCGTGGCGTTTTCTGGCGCGGTGATCGTGATCGTCGGCGGAGGGGCGGCGATCGAGGGCAGCACGACAGGCGCGCTGCTAGTGCTGATCTCTGCGATCGTGTGGGCGTGGTCGGTCATTCTGATGCGTCCTTTGGTGGCTAGCGGATCGCCGTTCGGGGTGTTCACGCTGACGTTTCCAGGCGGCTTGCTGGCGCTGCTGCCTTACGGGATCGTGCCGCTGGTCAAGACGGATTGGTCGGCGATCCCGCTCTACGGCTGGCTGGCGTTCGGGTACCTCGTGCTGGTCGCCGGCATCGGAGGGTTCTCGATGTACTACAAGGGGCTGGCCGACGTCGGCCCGGCAAAGACCGGCGTCGTGCAGTTCTTCATCCCGCCGACTGCGGCGCTGTTCGCGTGGGCGGCGTTCGGCGAGAGCCTGACGTGGGTGCAGATTCTTGGAATGGCGGTCGTCGTAGCCGGCACGATGGTCGCGAGCGCGGCCGCTACTTCTTCACGATCAAATACGTCGCCGTCAGAATGACGAACCCGGCGAACGCAAGCTGCATGGTCGTGGGCGCAAGGCCGAGGGCAAACTTGCTGCCGAGAAACGCGCCCGCGACTAAACCTACTGCGAGCGCGAGCGACTTCTTCGGCTGGACGTTGCCCTTCTTGTGGTAGTTGTACGCGCCGAACGCAGCGACCGGCAGCGAAAGAGCCAGCAGCGAAGTTCCTTGCGCCATATGCTGTGAAAACCCGAGCGCCAATCCCATGAACGGAACGATGACGATCCCACCGCCGATGCCGAACAGTCCGCCCATGATCCCTGCGGCCAGCCCTACTCCGTAACAGCCCAGATAGATCCAGCCGCTCAACTCCACCTGGTCTGCGACTGTCGGAGTCGCAGACAGACTCTTGAAGATCATGTAGATCGCGGCGACAATGAGGAAGCCGCTGAACGCCCGGCGCATCGTCCGAGGGCTGAACCCCAGCGCGATCTTGCTGCCGATCAATCCGCCAGATGCGATACCGACCGCCAAGGCGATCCCGACGGCGACCACCATGTTGCCGTCTCGGTAGTAGTTGTACGCCGCAAGTCCGACCACTGGCATAGCCAACGTGAGAAGCGACGTGCCCTGCGCGGTGTGCTGATCGAGCTTGAGCGCCAGCACAAGGAACGGCACGAGGATGATCCCTCCTGCGACCCCGAAAAGACCGCCAATAACCCCTGCGGCCAGCCCGGCGAACACGCAGTAGAGGTACGTCACCGTAAGCATTTTAGCCTCCGCACAGGAGTGCATCTGTCAATGCGCCAAAATAGCGCCATGCGAGTTGGAGTCGTCGGCGTCGGCGGAATGGGCTCCGTCCACGCGCGCAAGTACGCGCTGATGGACGACGTCGAGTTGTGCGCTTTCGACATGAGCGGTGAGCGGCTGGAGGCCTACTGCTCGCAGTTTTTAGCCCGATCCACGTCGTCGCTGGACGAGCTGCTCTCCTCCGTCGATGTCGTCGACATCTGCACGCCGACGGATTCGCACTTGGTCGTGGCCGAGGCGTCGATAGCAGCAGGGAAGCCGACGCTAGTGGAAAAGCCGATGGCGCGCACGGTGGCGCAGTGCCGGAAGATGATCGACGCGGCGATGGCGGCTGGCGTACCGTTGATGCCAGGGCAGGTCGTGCGGTTCTTCCCTGAGTTCGCTGCCGCCCACCAGGCCGTTATCGACGGTAAGGTCGGACGACCGGCGACGGTGCGAACGCGCAGGGGAGGTAGGGCTCCGAAGGGAAGCGACCTCTGGTTCCGCGACGAGGATCGGTCAGGCGGAATCCTGCTCGACTTGGCCGTTCACGACTTCGATTGGATGCGGTGGACGTTCGGCGAGGTGAAGTCGGTGTTTGCGCGCACGGTGCGGCTTGGGCCGGGAGTGGCGGATGCCGAGTTCACGGGCGACTACGCTCTGACGACTCTGGAGTTCGAATCCGGCTGCCTCGGCCATGCGGAGACGACCTGGATGGATCCGAGCGGCTTCCGTGCGACTTTCGAGATCTGCGGAAGCGACGGCATGATCGAGTATGACTCGCGGGACGTCCCGAACTTGCGCGTTCACGGAGAGTCCGGCTCTCGGTCGGAGTCAGCCCTTGCTCCGACCGACGATCCTTTCTACAGGCAGTTGCGCGCTTTTCTTGATGCGGTCCGCGACGGCGCTCCGCTGCCAGTGTCTGCCGACGATGGCATGAGGGCGGTCGCGATCGCCGAGGCCGCGATCGAAAGTGCCCGGACTTGCCAGCCAGTAGCGCTTTGATTCAGAGCGGTTGCGACGGCTCATTCCGTTCTGCTGTTCTCCACGTTTCCTGATTGGGGAAAAGCGGACTGACAAGCGGTCAGAAGATAGTCCTTGCGACCGCTCAAACCCGTCTCATACTTTAAAGGCACATGGCACAGGCAGTCCCCGACCCGCGACTTGAAGACTTGGTTCCGGCGAACAACATCGAGGCAGAGATGGCCGTGCTTGGCTCTATGATGCTCAGCGAGCGTGCGTCGGAGCAGGTCGTCAACTTCGTCACGGAGGACGACTTCTACGTCCCTGCGCACAGAGAGATATTCCGGGCGCTCACGCAACTCTTGACTTCGCACAAAGTGATCGACCTTGTGACGCTCAAAAACGAGCTGCTTGAGCGAGAGAAGCTGGACCAGGTCGGTGGAAAAGAGTATCTGATCAAGATCGTCGAAAGCGTGCCAAGCGCCGCGAACTCCGAGTACTACGCCGGCATCGTCCAAGACAAGGCAACCCTGCGGAGGTTGGAGGACGCAGCGAATCAGATTCTGAAGGACGTCCACAGGCCGGACGGCACTGCGGACGAGATGGTGAACGAGGCCGAGTCGCTTGTGTTCGAAGTCGGGCGCAAGAGACTCGGCAGGTACTTCGAGGGAGTCGCGACCCTCGCGACGCAGTTCTTCGAGGACGTAGACCACCTGATGGACACAGGGGAGCCGATCCTGGGCACACCTACCGGGTATTCGGACTTGGATGAGGTTACGACCGGGTTCTACGGTGGGGATTTCGTGGTTATCGCCGCCCGCCCGGCGATGGGCAAGACTTCGCTAGCCCTGAACTTCGCGCTCCACGTAGCAGGCCAAGGGAAGGGGAACGTCGCAATCTTCAGCTTAGAAATGAGCGGCCAACAGCTCGTCCGGCGGCTGATTTCGATGCTGGCGAAGGTGCCGATGAACACGCTGAAGAAGGCGAACCTCAGCAACGAGAACTACCAGAAGCTAGTAGACGCCTGCGAGGCCCTTCACAGCATGCCGATCTTCATCGACGACTCCTCTGACATCTCCCCTTTGGAGATGCGAGGCAAGTGCAGGCGCCTCAAGGCCGACGGAGGGCTCTCGCTGGTGATCGTCGACTACCTGCAGTTGATGCGCGGCAGCAGACGGAGCGAGAACCGCACACAGGAGATCGGCGAAATCGCTCGCGGATTGAAAGCCTTGTCGAAGGAGCTCGACGTTCCTGTCATCGCGCTGAGCCAGCTGAACCGAGCCGTGGAATCCCGTGAGAACAAGCGTCCGATGCTGGCAGACATTCGCGAATCCGGATCGATCGAGGCCGAGGCCGATATGGTGATGTTCATCTACCGCCACAAGTACTACCAGCGGCAGGAGGTCAGCAGTTTCCAGGATGCGACCGCCGGCGAAAACGAAGCGACCGAGCTGATCATCGGCAAGCACAGAAACGGTCCGACCGGCACGGTCTTGCTCGGGTTCCAACCGTCGTACACGCGATTCACCCAGTTGGACGAGGACTCGAAAGCACAATACTGGAAGATGCTCCGCGATCGAAGCGAGTGACCTTCACGCGCGGCAGATCGACGCTAGCCGCAGCACCATGTCCTCCACCGTCTCCTGATTGGTGAAGGACGGGCGGAGTCCCTTCATCTTCGAATCGGCTCTCTGCAGCACGTTGAAGACGCGTGCGATCTTGCGGAGAGAGAGCCGCCTCGCGGCCTGAGACGCCTTGCGCTGCAGCCACTCCCTTTGGTCGCTGATTCTGGTGCCGACCGGCAGCATTTCGAGCACCGCCCGACTGGGGTTGCTGGTCGAGCAGTTCGCTTCGATGCAGAGCCGTGCTTGCCAGATCAGCCGGAACTGTCGCGCGATAGTCGGAAACACCCTGGAGAAAGTTTGGCCCTCGATCCTTGACTGGCGGCTGTACAAGGTTCTCAACTGCGAGAGAGCCTGGCCGGACGTTCCGGCGACGATGGAATCCACGAGCTTGTAAACGTTGTAATCTTGCTCGGCCGCCACAACGCGCAGCAAGTCCTGGTCAGAGATCTGCTTCTCATCTCCGACGTAGAGCGCGGCCTTGTTCAGCTCTTCGAGCGCCACTGTCAGGTTTCCGCCTGTCATCTCCGCCAGAAGGCTGGCCGAGGTCGCGGAGAGGCTTTTCCCCATCGCTTTCGCCTTTGCGCGGAGTTGCCTTCTGATCTCCTCCGGGCTGTGCTCCAGCTTTTGCGGATACCCCTTGCCTGCGACGACGAGCTTTGACCACCGCTCGCAGATCGGGGCCAGTCGGCGCTGGCGGTCCTCATCGCCGACCTCGCTGTCAGCCACGAGGACCAGGAGCGAAGAGTTCGGCAGGCTGGCCAGTTCATCGACGAACGGATGCTCGCCCAGTTTCGCCTTGTGATCCGGCCACTGGATTTTCGGGTCCAGCCGCAACAGGTTGCGTACGACGACGACGCGCTTGCTGCCCATGAACGGGATCGCGCTGGCTGACGCGATCCACTCTGCGGGCGTCCGCTCGTCCGCCAAGGTCGTCTCGATGTCGATGTCGTCCGGCTGCAGATCGTACAGCGCGAGGATCTCGAGGAGAGCCTCCCGTCGCAAGCTCGGCTCTGGCCCGAACAGCATGACGACGTTGTGTTTGCCAGCCTTCTTGACGTCTAGAACCACAGAACGATTATGCACCCGCCCGGCGCAATCGGTGCAACGTGGAACGGAATTCTGCGACCGTTCGCGAGAGTTTCGCCAACGCATCGCGTGATATTGACTCCGCCGAGAACATCGCGCTCTCGAACTGTCGAACGAGCTCGCTCGCTGTGCCGTGCTCGGCGCCCAGCTTGCCTTCGTTCAAAGAGACGAACTCCCGCGTTGTTTGGCTAAAGCGCTTCGGCCTTCCGGCAAGCTTCTCGATGCTCTTGTAGAACGACGTGTGCAGCCGGAATACCTCGCCTGCGGTGCGCACGCGCTTCGCCCCCGGCGTTCCAGCGCGCGCTAGATACATGGCGCTCAGCGGTGCGGCGATGGCCGCGAGAACCGTAACGACCATAGTCCAAATAAACCAGGTCCTCTTATACCAAGGCACCGCAGTATTGGCAGCGGACCCGACGCCTGCGCCGTCGACGTCAGGAGCGCCTTCGGTCGGATCGAAAACCACCCATCCGGCGTCTTCGAAGTAGATTTCCGCCCAAGCGTGGTAGTCCTTTCCCGAAATCGAGTAGTACCCGTCGTCCGTGCGCTCCGCCTCATTGATGAGATAACCGATCGCGTAACGCGCTGGCAGTCCCACGGAGCGCGCCATCAGCGTCATCGACGTGGCGAAAAGATCGCAGTACCCTTCCTTCGATTCGTACAGGAAGTACTCGCAAGGGTCTTCGTCGTTCGGAACTCTCGCTGAGTTAATGTTGTAGCGAACTCGGCTTTCGATCGCGTCTTGAATCGCCCGCGCCTTTTCGTAGTCAGAGTCGAATCCGGCTGTCACCCGATACGCAAGATCGCGAACCCGCGCCGGAATGCGCTCGCGGCTTTCGAGCAACGGTTGCAGCGGCATCAGAGCGGGGGGCAGCTCGGCGTTATCGAGCCGCGCTCTGTCGGGCCTGACGATGGCGTAGACCCGGACCTCTTTGCCGTCGGGAAACCCGTCATCCAGCCACGCCAGGCCGCCGGCACCGAATGTGACGTCCTGTGCATCGACGAACACCTCTGAAATAGACCCCGGCGTCATGATCGTCCGAACGTTCGAAGCGACGTTTCTTATCCAGAACTCAACGGACTCTGGATTGAGAATCGGCTCGTACGGCGGCGAGGCGAATCCGGACCAAGCCGCAATCCCTCCGTGTGGGCCACGTTGCGGGTTCCGCGGGTCAGGTTCAAACGTGTGCAGGGGAGAATCGGCCGGCAGACTGACGCCAGCTTGGCTCCAACCGCTGCCTGTGTAAGTTGAATACGACGTCACGCGAAGGTACTGTTGACCTTCGATGTCGATCTCCAAGATGTCATCGTCAAGATTGAACTGTGCGCCGCGACCGATCTTGACGTCCGAGTTGTCGGTGGCCTGATTGCCGCTGATACTTTGCGGCGGAGGAGTAATCGTGACGTTGACGTTGCCGGCAACTTTCTTCAGCGAGCCCCGCAGCAACGGTCCGCCGACCAGGCTGAACAGAATGATCAACGTTGCCGACGCCAGCGCCCATTCCGGGCCGGCCATCCATCGCCACACGCCTCGACGCAAGAGCGCAAGCTCTGCGACGCCGGCCGCCTTAGCGCGCTCGATCATCGATCTCTGGTGAACGCGGGCGTAAAGGACCGCGATCGAGGCGAGGAACAGGAAGAAGAAAAGCGTTCCAGCCGGGAACGTGTCGAACGTGCCGACGAGCCCGAAGATCGCGATGCAAGGCAGCGTCAGGAACAGCAGCGTTTGATCGCGCCAGGAGACCATGCTCCCGAACACGAGCATCCAACAGAGCGCCCCCGCTGCGATCAGGTTCATCTGGAATCCCGGCTCCGGCAGCAGTTCGTTGAGTCGCAGCACGAACCCCACCGAGAACACGCCGAAGAACGCCCACAGATACGAGTCGTACTTTCGGAAAGGATGGTCGCGCAAAGCCCGCGCAAGCAGGAAGCCGATGATCGAGGTCACGATGATGCAGACCGAGAGCGTGATGGCAAGCGGCCGGTTGATCAACGACATTCCGACTGCGTAAACGGCCAGCAGGCAGCCGAACGAAGCCAGCGCATGATCCAACCACATCTGTTCGGGCGCTATCCTCTTCATTTGACCGATTCAACCTTTCGCATCATGATAACCTCCGCGCCCGCCGCTTCGAGCTTGCCCAGATACTGCGAGTCCGCGGCTCTCCGCAACTTCCGCGACGGCGCCGCAGATTCTCGGTATTCGTCCAAATCATACACCAGGCACACAGTGCGGGATGACGCTAAGTTCAGTATCGCTCCAGGCAGTTCATCATCTTGTACGCCTATCATGATTACGACGGTGCATCCAGCTCTTAAGGTTGGCTGAACGCGGGCGATTTCTTGACTGATCGTAGCTCGCTGGTCAGCCTGTACATCTGTCAACACCTCGCGAATTTCGTGGATTCTCGTCTCCGGGTGCTGGCTGATCCCCAGCGGATCCTCGACGGTCGGAAAGGTAATGATCGCTCCCATCTCTAGATACCGGTTGGCGATGAACAGAGCGTTTCCACACATCGATTCCAGGGTAGACGACTCTGCGGTTCCGACCTCGCTGCCCGACGTCTGCTGTAGGATGAAGCTCAGGTTCATGCCAGAACCGGTCTCGAATTCCTTGACCATCAGTGTGCCGGTCCTCGCGCTGCTCGGCCAGTGGATGTGCCTCTGGGCGTCGCCGTGCACGTACTCGCGGATGCCGCGAGGCTCAAGCCCGGAGCCCAGCCTCCTTCCGCTCTCAAGCTCGCTCGCTCCCCAGCCCGACATCGGCCTAATCTCGACCGCGGCCGGTATTGGAGCGGGGTAGACGGTGAGGGTTACTGGATCGGTCTTGTACTGCCGCTCGCGAGTGACGAGGCCGAGTGCGTCGGTACCGCGAACGGTCAAGCTGGACCAGTGGTATCGACCGCGCTTCATCGGTCGAAAAGTGTACCGAGTCTGTATCGGTTGGTCGAATGACGGAGCGATCGGGAGGATCGCTCGGATGCCGTTTGACGCAAGGCGCTCCGGCAGATCGTCGAAAATCGTGATGAGCGGCCGCATGATGCGGCGTTCGCTCCACACTGTAATCTCGATCGTGACCTGCTCGCCGACCTGCACGACTGGGGGAATGAACCGTTCGAAGCGGAGCGCCCGGACCGCCAGATACGCTTGTACGGCGGCAGCGCCAAGGGTCGCAAGCACCGCCGTCACCATGTAGAACAGCGGCGGCGAGTTCACGAGAATCGCCATCACCAGAAAGAACAGGCTGGCAATCGATAGGGCGAGCGACGCGTATCGGTTCAATGGACTGTCCTACGAAGTTGGCACGGGTGCTGGCACCGTTTCGAGAATATGCTGAACGACCTCCTTTCTTTCGGTGCCTCTGGCACGAACCTCGCCGCGCAAGATCAAGCGGTGGTTCAGCACCATATGGGCGACGGATTTGATGTCGTCTGGCCTGACGAAATCGCTGCCGTCCAACGCCGCGCGCGCTTGGCCGGCATGCATGAGATACAGCGAGCCGCGCGGTGACGCTCCGAGCATTAGCTGGCTGCTTTCACGAGTCGCTCGCACGATCTCGACACAGTACTCTTTGATGCTGTCGTGGACGAAGACTTCGCGCACCGCGCGCTGGGCGTCGATCATGTCACTGAGCCCGACAACCATTTTGATATCGTCGATCGGGTTTGCGACGCGCTGCGTCGTCAGGATTTCTTGCTCGGCGCTCTTGGACGGATAGCCGAGGGAGACGGTGGCGAAAAAGCGGTCCAGCTGCGCCTCGGGAAGAGGGTACGTGCCCGTCGTCTCGATGTTGTTCTGCGTAGCGATAACGAAGAACGGCCTTACCAGTTGTCGCGTCTCGCCATCGCTTGTGATCTGGTACTCCTCCATCGCCTCGAGAAGAGCGGATTGGGTCTTCGGCGTCGCTCGGTTTATTTCGTCTACCAGGACGACGTTCGCAAAGAGCGGCCCTTTTCGGAAGTGAAACGTACTTTCCTTCTGATTGTAGATCGAGGAGCCCGTGATGTCGCTCGGCAGAAGATCGGGAGTGAACTGGATTCGCTTGAACTCGCCGCCGATCGTCTTGGCGATCGCTTTCGCCAAGGTCGTCTTGCCGACCCCTGGAACGTCCTCGATTAGCAGATGCCCGTCGCACAACAGCGTCAAGATGGCGTTGATAATCGTCTGTTGTTTCCCGACGATGGCCCGCTCGATTTCAGCGACCATATCACTCGTCAGTTTTCCGATGTCTTTTGAAGTCAATTCTGCGATCCTCTCAGCCGGTAGATTCTGTTCATTCTACGGGACACAGGGTGAAATAACACCAAAATCGCTCTTTCCTCTCCGGTCCCGGTCTTTTGCCGCTATCGTTTTGGCAGGCTTGCGGCGGCGACGGCTTGACCGACCCTGCGAGTCTTCTCGTCGGGCAGGTTCACTTCGATGCTCTTGGCCAGCTCGGAAAAATCCGTTTCGAGCACTTTTCGAACCTGCTCGATGATGACCTGGCCGCCCTTCCCGCTCGTCACACGCCCCAGCAAGAGCATCTGATTGATCTCGTAGAAGTCGGCGTAGTGTGCCACCGCGTAGCCGCAGTAGGTGCCGATCGTCTCCCAGATCTGCCTCGCGCCGTCGTTTCCATCCTCGTGTTTTTGCTGGGCCGTCTTGAGTTTTTCTGCCAACACCTCCGTGCCTGACAGGTCGATGCCGACCTTCGGTGCGAGGCGGAACACCGTCTGTTGGGTCAGGTACTGCACGCCGCAACCGATGTCGCCCGACCACTCGTCAGCGGGTGCCGTCGGCGCGTAGTCGATCGGGGCGAACGCCAGCTCATTCAGCCAGCCGGTGATGTTCCCCTCGCCGTCGACGTATCCGGCGGCCTCGCTCGACCCCATCGCGATACCGAGGATGCCGCCCTCATTCAGCGACATCGCCCCCGCTAGAGCCGTGACGTCGCCGTCGTTGGCGACCTCGATCGGTACGCCATACTCGGTGCCTATTCGCAGGAAAATGTCGCGCACACGGTGGAACTCCTCTTTCGGCACGCCTCGGAACAGCGACGCGACCATCACGCGGTTGTTGATGATGACCCCCGCCGAGCTACCACCGATCGCATCTATGCGCGGCATGTGCTTGGCGGCTGCGTCGATGGCTGATTTGATCTCGCGGTAGTGGTAGTCGGGGTCGGAGTTGCCGCGCGGATCCCACACGACCTCCTCGGTGAAGACCGTCTCGCCGTCGATCACAGCCGATACCTTGCGGTCGCTCGCGCCGAGGTCGAAGCCGATCCGGCACCCGTCAAGGTGACGACCGATGGGTTTCGAGGCGGTGACCGCTTCGGGCACCTCGTCCGGCGAACAGCAGACGACCTCCATCTGCCTCTCGAACATCGTTTCGCCAACGATTTCGGCGTCGAAGTCGCGCGCTCCGCCGCGGGAGTAGCACTGTTTGATGTACTCGCCGATCTCCTTCGGCCCGCCGATCGTGATCCTCCACCCGCCCCTCTGCCAGAGGAGAAACTTGACGATTCGCTCGATGTACGGGAGGTTCAGCTGGGCGAGCGGGTTGTTCGGTGCCTGGACGACCGTCTCGAATCGGTCCCTCGCACCGTCGTTGCGCTCCAGGCCGATGACGCACGGCTCACCGATCTCTGCAAGCTTTCGAAATGCTGCGTTCGCGAGCACTGCCGGGCGGAACTCCGCGTCGAGAGGAGCCTCGATGCGAGGCATGGCGAGGCTGGCGAGGCGTCCCAGCGCGGTCTTGTCCATTTGGCTAGTGCGACAGGTTACCAGCGGCGCTAGCGGTCGGGCATAATGCGCTCGTGCCAGCGGATTGCGTGATCGGTGTCGACCTCGGCGGGACGAACGTGCGCGCCGTCGCAGTCGATTCTGCGGGCAACACGGTCGGTGAGCGCGTCACGCTCCCTTCGTGCGCCGAAGGGGGCGCCTCAGCGACGCTCGAGGCGGTCGCCGAGGCGGTCGAACAAGCGCGTGCTGGTTTATCCCCGGTCGCCGTCGGCCTAGCGATCCCTGGCCACTGCAACGACCGCGACGGGATCGTCCACTGGTCGCCGAACTTCGGTATACGTGTGGACGGTCGCCTCGACTACTGGAAGGACGTCGATGTGCGCGGGCCGCTCTCCTCTGCTATCGCTCTTCCCATTCACATGGCGAACGACGCCAACGCGGCAGCTGTCGGTGAGTACCGGTTCGGATCGGGCAAAGGCACTGCAAACTGTCTCGTCATGCTCACTCTCGGTACTGGGATCGGCGGCGGCGTCGTGCTCGGTCCGGCGAGCGTCGGCGGCAAGACCGATGGCCCGTTCCTCTTGCTCGGCGGCAACAAGGGCGGCGTAGAGCTTGGCCACACGGCGGTCAGCACGGATTGGGAGACGCTCGAGACGCTGACGGTTGAGAAGCTCTGCCAGCGCGACGCGATCATCAAGCGAGCCACGTCGCTGCTAGAAGGCTGGCGGCTCACAGGGGGCGGCACCATACCGTTGATTGCCGAGCTGATCGACCAAGCGAAACTGACTCCAAAAAACGTCACCGAGGCAGCCGACGAGGGCGACCTGCTCGCGATCGAAGTGTGGCGGGAGACGGGTCGCTATCTGGGCACAGCGATCGGGAGCCTGATCAACGTCTTCGCGCCCGATGTATTCGCCATCGGCGGCCAGATCGCCAAGGCGGGGAAGTGGCTGATAGCCCCGGCGGTCGAACAGGCCGAGAAGGTCGCGATCCCGTCGCTGTTCAAGGACTGCAAGATCACCTCGGCCGAAAAGATCGACGACGCAGGCCTCCTCGGTGCCGCCGCAGTCGCTTGGGAGGCGCAGAAATGAAGTACGAAGTCGAGACGGTAGAAATCTCCGACGGCCGCAAGCTTTACCTGTACACGTTCGAGGAAGACAGCCAAGAGGCCGAAGAGGAGAAGGACTGAAAGGTATCCTTAACCCAGCGGCGCTGACGCCAGGAAGGCAACGAACATGACCGAAGTGATCATGCCCAAAATGGGCGACGGGATGGAAGAAGGCACTCTGCTCGAGTGGCTTAAGAAGGACGGCGACGAGGTCAAGTCCGGCGACGTCATTGGCAACATCCAGACCGACAAGGCCACGCTCGAGCTCGAGTCGCCCGGTAAGGGCACGATTACGGGATTCCTGATCAAAGAGGGCGACACCGTCCCCGTCGGTCAGCCGATCGCCGCGATCCTGAAGAAAGACGAGAAGCTTCCGGCGGACTGGGGCAGAGGAAACGGCAAAGCCGCTGAGCCCGCCAAGCAGAAACCAGGGGCGACCGCGAAGAAGGAGCCGGCAGCAGTTGCGAAGCCCGCGAAAGCGTTCGCGGAGTTAGGTCGCGTCAAAGCCAGCCCGCTGGCCAAAAAGCTCGCGAACGAGGCGGGCGTCGACCTCGCCAAAGTGATCGGCTCGGGACCCGGCGGACGCATCGTCGCCGAAGACGTGAGGTCGGCGATCTCTACCGGCCCGAAAGTGCCGAGCTTCCAGCCCGCGCTTGCGACGGGCGAGGACAAGTTGGTCCCGCTCAACGCGCACCGCCGGATCATCGCCGAGCGCACCTTGGCGAGCAAGCAAAACGTGCCGCACTTTTACGTTACTGTAGTGGTCGACGTCGAGAGGATCAGCGCGCTCAGGCAGTTCTACAAAGAGGAGGAGAGCGGCAAGGTCTCCGTCAACGACTTCGTCATCAAGGCCTGCGCGATGGCTCTGGTGGAGATGCCCGAGGTCAACGCGACTTACCAGGGCGACCACGTCCTACAGTTCGGCGCGGTTCACGTAGGCGTCGCGGCGGCGGTGGACGAAGGACTGCTCGTGCCGGTCATCAAGAACGCCCACATGATGACCTTGCGCCAGATCGGCGAGGCCACCCGCGTTTTGGTCGCGAAAGCGAGGGACGGCAAGCTCCTTCCCGACGAGATGCAGGGCAGCACGTTCAGCATCAGCAACATGGGCATGCTGAACGTCGACGACTTCACAGCGATCATCAACGCGCCCAACGCCGCTATCGTCGCGATCAGCACAGCGAAGAGAAAGGTCATGCCAGTCAGCGACGAAGAGGTCGAGATTCGCATGATGATGAACATCACCGGCTCGTTCGACCACCGAGTCGTGGACGGCGCCATCGGCGCGCGATTCATGAACGTCGTGCGCGATTACCTGCAAAACCCCACGCGCCTGCTGAACTAGCTCAGCCAAGAGGGATCGAAACTAAACTTCGAAGCATCGGGCCGTCAGAACTCGAAACGGAGTGCGCTAAATCGACCGAACTGACGGTGAAATCTCCGAGCGTCCCGATTCTCGCGGACTTGATCGCCCTAGAAACGTCTGCCCGAACCCGATCGTCGAGCTGTCGCAAGCGCGCGATTTCAACGTGAGGTGGAAGCGGACGGGCGTGGGTGCCCATCTCCGTTCCGAACTGTCTCGCCAGGTTGGTTCGTAAGCTCAAGAACGCCTCGACATCTCCGGCAACGCCGATCCCGATCGACTTCGGCATCGTTGCTGTCGGCAGGCCAAGCGCCTCTCTTAGCCGCAAGCGAAGTGGAGAGAACGCGCGGCAAGCGTCTGTGACCCCGGGCTGGAGCGCGGCGAGTCTTGACGCTGGCAAGTCGCCGAGCGAGACGAGGGTTAGGCAGATCTCGCCGTCGGGCGTCCAGCGCAACGCGCTAGAGCCCGCCCTCTTCTTGATCTGTAGGGATGCTGCCGCGATCGCTTCGCGAAGCTCATGCGGTATCGGCGCCAGGATGTAACTCTTGAGCAACTCGGGCACAGGATCATTTTGGCGAATTGTCCAATGATCGCGCGCTAGACCTTCGCGCAGAGCGCGTCGCGCAACTCGTCAGCTTGCTCAATCGGCACGAGCGCAACCAGCATGTCGTCGGTTTGCAGCGTCATCTCTGAACTGGGTTGAAGGCACACGTCGTCGCGGACGATGAACGCGATGAACGCGCCTTCTGGCAGTTCCAAGCCTCCCACATCCTTCCCGATAAGCGTTGACCTCGATGAAAGCACGCTCTCGACGATCTCAGCGTTGCCCCGGTCCAAAGATCCAATCGGAATGAGATCGTCGGTCGACATCTGCTGGACCAAGAGATTGTAGATGATCCCCGTCGCGCTGACCGTGTCGTCGATTCCGACCTCTTTGAAGATGTCCTCGTGCCGCGGATCGTTGACGCGGGCGAGAACTCGGTCGACGTGCCAAAGCTCCTTGCTAAGCTGGCAAATGACAAAGTTGTCCTCGTCCTCCCCCGTCACGGCGGCGACCACGTCTGCCCGGTTGAATCCGGCCTTTCGCTGCGTGTACATCTCGCATCCGTCACCTTGCATGACGTACTCGTCGCCGAGCAGATTCGCAAGCTTTTGCGCCGTTACCGGGTCCTTTTCGATGAGCAGAACTTCGTTTCCGCGATCGATGAGCCTCTTTGCCAACTGGATGCCGACGTTTCCACCGCCAACGAGGATCATGTACATTCGCTAAATCTCCAGCTCCTTGGAAAGGACGTTGTACTTGTCGATCGTTTCGTACGGTTCGTTCAGTAGCCAGTCCCGGCAAAGGCCCGCCAGCAGCGAGCTGGCATTGATGCAGAACATGCCCATGTCGCGGTACGCCTTAGCACGCTCGGGGTCGGCGACCTTGACGCACACCTTTGCAGTTTTGTTCATGCGTTGCACGATTTGCGCAGCCATGATGTTCGTGTTGTCGCCTCTGGTCACCGCAAAGAACGCGTCGGCCTCGGCTACCTTGGCCCGCTCGATCACATCGATGTCGAGGCCGTTGCCGATGACGATGTTGAAGCCGTCGGTCTTGCCGAGACGGCGTAGAGAATCTGGATTTCGCTCGATTAGCGTGACGCCGTGCCCCTTCGACGACAGCTCCAGAGCGAGCCTGGCGCCTGTCCTGCCACAACCAAGAATGACAACGTTCATTTGGGCGAGATCAACTATACCTATTGCGTGGATAGTGCTTCTGCGACCTCCTGCTCGGTGAGTTGCCCTCCCGACGGATTTGCGACGTAAAAAGCGGCCGCACCGGACCCAGCCCACTGCCCGACTCGGGCGCCGAGGATGTCCCAGCCGCGCTCGGACAGCGTTCGAGCTATTCGATACGCCATGCCCCGTCCTCGCGGCGCGCGGATTTCAATGATGCTCGGTACGCCAGGCACGAAATTGTACTCAAGAACGTTCTGCTTGCGTTCAGGGGATTTGCCGGCGTCGCGCAAGATCGAGTCGACGCTCTCTTGTCCCTTGAGAACGTTCGTCAGCACCGTTGTGACCCTTTGGGCCGTAGCTCTCGGAATAGGCCGACGACCGAAGCTCGCGGTGATCGTGTCGATGGCGACAGGCTTCGCTCCCTCCGAGGTCGAGGCTCTGATTCCGATAATGCTCAGGTCGAGTGCGTAGAGCACGCCAAGGATTTTCGTGAGGAGCCTTGGAGCGTCGGAGCAGCACACGGTGATCTCCGTCGCGGCCATATCCACGAAATCACGCAACAGAACGATGACCTCGCCACCCCTAGCCTGCTCTGCAAGCGCGACGTGGCTCTTCACGATCTCGGGCTCCGTGCTGAGCACGTAGTGCGCTGGCATTGAGTTCACAAACTCCTCCAACTCCTCGCTTGAGACGCCTTTGCCCGAGTGCCTCGACAAGATCCGGCGGCGGTAGTCGGAAGGGTCCGAAGACCGATCCTGCGGGCTCAACAAGTGTTCCAGCGTACGGTCGTACAGCTCGGCCAGAAACGCGTCTTGCGTTTGCGACCAAGCGTGATCGCTGACGGCGCTCGCGTCGGCCCAAGTGAGGATCGCCAGCATCGCCAGCCTCTCCGGCGTCTTGACTGCTTCGGCAAACTCTCTTGCGGTGTCGGGGTGCTGGACGTCGCGCATCCTGATCGTGCGATCCAGCAAGAGGTGGTTCTTCACGAGCCAGCAGACCGTCTCGCGCGTAGAGTCGTACAGCCCCCAACGAGTGCAGACTGCCTCGGCGAGTTCCGCTCCATAATCCGAGTGCTTTTGCGTTGGGTCGACTTTGCCGACGTCGTGCAGCAGCGCCGCCAAGTATAGCGCCCCGAGGTCGCGCAGCTGGGATTTAAGCTCACCGAGGAATCCGTGCTCCGGTATTGAATCGAGGTTGCGGATCACGCGCAGAGTGTGCTCGAACACGCCGAACTCGTGCGCCATGTCTCGCGGCATGAGCGTTCGGCAAGCCGTAAGCTCGGGGAGTAAGAACTCCAAAACCCCGGCACGGTCCAGGTTCCGCAGCGTTGGCTCCCCGGCGATGACAGCCACGAGCAACTGACCGGGACTTGCATCAGCCTGCAAGTCTGGCTTCGCCTCTGAGACGGCTAGCGAGAGCTGGGTTCCGAGCGCGATCCCTTGCGCCGCCGCACCGAATCCCGTCCCTCTGTCGACGCAGACCGTCCCTTTGACAGCGTTGACCCCTTTGCTGATCGGGAACTCCGCATCCTGCAGATGGGTCAGAGTTCGTTCATAGCGCGCTCTGACCTGAATCAGGCTTTGCGCGACCTCGCTGCCGAGCTCGAACGGATCTTTCCGATAAACGTCCGCGATCGACTGTCGTTTTTCGTACGTCAGTTGGTCGAACTGCTTGCCAGCGGCGACGTGCAGCAAGTTCCTGACCTCAAGGATCGCCTTGTACTCGACGGACGGCTCGATCATTTCTTCGCCCAATGAGGCTCTGATCCAGTTGGCCGTATTGAAACACCGTAGACCACCAGATCCGAGCTTGAGGTGCGGTTGTGCGGCGTACGGCGTATCGTTCGTGCGGAGCGTCTGTTGTTCGCGCTCCTTCATTTTCGCGATGATGAACTCGGCGACCGGAAACGACTCCCAGATCGCGTCGATCAACCCATCGAAGTTCTGCTGTGAACCGACCACCAGGCGACCATCGATCAGGCCGCTGAGAGTCGTTGCGTCCAATCCCGGTGCGTCGCTGACGTAGCGCAGCGCGTATCCAACCTTCAATTTCATGTCGCCCGCGAACGAGTCGTGAAGTTGGCGGAACAGCCACTTGATCGCGTCATCAAGCCGCGAGTTCGGCCCGTGATCGGGCACGACGGTGAGGTCGACGTCGCTGTACGGCGCAAGCTCTCGTCGCCCGAACCCGCCAGTTGCGATAACGGCTATCGGAGGCAGGTTGTTGAACTCGATCATCATGTGACCGAACAGCGATTTGATGGCATCGTCTGCCAACGTCGTGTGCCGATGGCACCATTCGATTCCCGACGGGTTCTCGCCAAGCTCCTCTAGCAGCGCCTTTCGTCGATCGCCCAGGTCCGCCATCTCATCCGATATCGTCGCGCTCATCTAGTCAGGTAATACCCTGGCTCATTCTGCAACACTTTTTCGAGGGTGTCGGCCAAACTGTGGTCAACTCGGATTGAGATCGGCATGATTATCACACCGAGCGTCAGACAGCCGAGGCACGAAGCTAGAAAGAACCGTTTGATCGCGATTGGCGCAAGAACGTGCGGTTCGACGCGACGGATGTAGCCCCACACGGGCGCGGTTACCAGTACGAGGCTAACGATCATTGCCGACAAACCGGCGAGATCTGCCAGCAGCGGGCTGCCCGGGCCGGCGAAATCCGGGAAGCTCGTCGTCTTGCCTAAATACCGTGCTGGCGTTGACAGCCCGACTACGAAAATGGTCGACACTGCTGCGAACAGAACGGCGAGTCCCGTCACGATCAGTCCGAACGGGCGACCGGTCTTCTGCGCGATTTGCCTGTTCGCGCTGTCGTGCTTGAAGCTGAAGCTCGCCAGTGCAACGGCCGCCCAAATCGCCGGGAATATCAACCCGGTTGAATAGAACACGAGACCCCCGACCACGACGCCGAGAATCGGCGCGATCGGCGGTTGCAAAAGCGCTCTCAGCAATCCCGTGCGCTCGAGGAGAATCGTTGCCAACAGCATCAAGGCGGACAGCAGGCCGACTGCCAGCAGAGCGCCTGAGCCGGCCGATGTCAAGATGCTGGCCACCGTCAAGTTTCGCCTTGTGCGATCCACGTCTTGAACCTCTATCCACGCTTGCCAGGCGTCGACTCGTTTGAATTCGTTAGTCGCAAGAGTCGCCTTGCTTGTCTCACCCCGATCGCTCAATTCGGAGATGAACTGTTCCCGTAGCAGCAGAACCTCCCTCGGGGTGACCAAATCCTGCCGTGCCAAGGGAGGACCTAATGTCAGCGGATCAACGACCGCGGCGTTGACGAGCTGTAGCCCGTACTCGCTAGTCGCGTACATTCGACCTCCCTCGCGAAGCAACGCGCCGTTGACCAGCGTGTCGAACTTTAGTTCAAGGTCGTCTGCCTGTGATGGCTCGGCGCGGATCGTGCGGCCAAAGGCGAGGATAGCTTGGCCCGCCGAAGAGGACTTTCTGCTGGTCGCCAGCGCATAGTGCCAGGCGAGTCGCTGGCCAGCCTCCCGGCGCAAGCCATCGACGACTCGCCCTAAGCGCTGCGCTTGGTAGTCGTCCCACCTCGTCGAGAGGCTCGCGGAGTGCCACGCTCTTCGTGCAGCATCTCGATTTCCGAGTTCCCATTGAAAAGCTGCTTCGACTTGGTACCAGAACGCGTTCTCGGTGTCCTGATCGCTTGCCTGTTGCGCGACCTCGATCAGCAAGAGGTACTTGTCTGGCGTGAGCGAATCGAGCGTATTGTGTTGTTCACAGGCCACCACCAGCCAGAGCGCCGACGTTTCCAGCGAGTCCGGCTCGGGCAGCGGCCCCATCTCTTCTGTCCGAGCGTTCGATTCGCGCAGATACTCCGAGCCGCCCAGAAACCAGAGGCCGGACGTCATGTACGGGCGCGAAGCCGGGTGGACCAGCAGTACGAGTAGCGCACCGAATAGCGCGCCGAAAAACGCCCGGAGGGACGGGCTCATTGGGTGGGCAGCGAGTCAGACGTCTCCTGGAAGGCCGGGATCGACGGCTGACTGGACGAACTCATATTTGCCTCATGCCCCTCGAGGTCGAGCGGATCGGCGACGGGCCCGGCAAGAAGGATCTGAAGGACCGCCAACAACGCGAAGGCGGCAGCGAATGCACCCGCCATCACGGGCAGCCAGAACGTGACGCGTCGATTGCGAACCTCGACGTGCCACCGCCGGAGCAAGCGAGACTCGAAAGTCGGCGACGTCGTCGGCTCGAACTGCGCGTTCCGCAGCAAATTGAGCGCTCCGACAAACGTGCTCATCTCCGCGCGGCAATCGTCACAGCGCGATTCGTGATTTTCAACGAACGCTATCTGGCGCGAGGAAGCCGTGCCCTCCGCTACGAGAAACTTCAACTCCCGATATTTTTTGCAACCCTTCATGTTCTTTAAGCCTCTTCCGTAGCGGCGATCCAAAGTACGCGGAATCGCTCGCGCGCCGTGTGCAATCGTGAGCGAACTGTGCCGACCGGCACATGCATCACCGACGCGACCTCTTCATAGCTCAACTGCTCCATCTCGCGAAGTACCAGCGTCATCTTCAGGTCTGCCGACAGCTGTTCGAGCAGGCTTTCGACGACGACCCGGGTCTCGACCTGGGGCCCTTTCGAGGCCATCGGTTTATCGACGAATGCCGGCTCGGCCCGTTTGCTCCGCAGACGATCCATGCAAAGCCGCACGCAAATCTTGTAGATGTAGCCGGAGAACGCTCGGTCGTCTCGGAGCTTGTGAATCTCGCGAAACGCCTTCAGGAACGCCTCCTGCGCGACGTCCTCAGCCTCGTGTGAGTCCCGCAGAACGTTGGAAGCCACTCGAACCAGTCGCATCCGGTGCTTGGCGATGATCGCCGTCATAGCGATGTCGTCTCCGCGCCGGCAGCGCTCGATCCACTGTAACTCTTCAAGAGCCAGATCGTTCTTGGTCTGGATGGCCGTGGGAATGCTGGACATGCGTGTACAGTCCTACTATATCATGACGGAGCCGGAATTCAAAATAGTTCGTGACCAAGACAAGAATCCCGTACGTCGGTAGAATCGAAATACTAGAGATGATCCCGTTCCCTCTCCTGCCCCCGCTGCCGATGCTGAACGACGCTGTTTTCAGCGTCGGGCAGGAGACTAAGGAGGTGCAGATACAGGGACTCACCGTTCGATACGACGGTGCCAAGATCGATTTGGCCACCAATATCCTGGTTTTCACCGGTTCGATCACAGCGCAGTACGACGAAACGGTGATCGAGTGCTCGCAACTTGAGTTGAGGCTGGACGAGCAGACCGGTCGAGCTGCAGGTGGCGTCAGGCTCACCGATCCTGCGATTCTGCTCGAGTGCGACTCGCTTGAGTTCGATTGGAAGAACCACACGGGCGAGGCCTTCGAGGTGACCGTTGAGGCCGGAGGCATGACGATCCGGGCGCAGAGCCTCGAGATACGCACTGAGTCGTGGTTCTTGCGCAAGGCGCGCGCGACGCTCTCGCGGCGCGACAAGCCGGAGTACGAACTGCTTGCGGACCGGGTGACGATCTACCCTGGTCGATACGGCGTTGCCGAATCGGTCGGGCTGTTGCTGTTCGGAGCGAAACTCGGCTGGCTCCCCAGCATGAGGTTTGAGCTCGATCCCCGAGTGACGGGTTGGCGCATGCCGTCGTTCGCCGATCGGCGAGGCGTGGGATTCGGCCTCTCCTGGGACACGAGTCTCATGCTCTCCGAAAAGTTTTCTGCCTACGGATTCTGGAACACGTTTCCTTCGGTCTTCCCGACCTCTGGATTGCAATTGACCTTGTCTAACGTCAACCCGAACTCCGTCTATCGCAAGCTGGTGCCCAGATCCGATCTGTTGGAAAGGATCAGCAGCAGCTGGTTCGATAACGTCAGGGTGAAGTCTCCGGAGAGGGAGTACCAGAATCTGCGAGACCCGCGGCTGTCGTTCACGGTCGGGACGCTGTGGAATCAGCAGACGGACGCGAGGGCGGTCGAAATAGACTCAGTTTCAAACCAGTTCGAACTGGTCTTGGAGACGGTCGGTTCGCGGGCAGGATTCGGTCTCAGCGCGTCTGCAAGGCTTGAGCGCATCAGGGCAGATTCGAGCTCTAACTGGCTTGATCGCGCCGAACTGCTGACGACCGTCCAGACGCCTCCTGTAAACCTCGGCGACTCACTGCGACTGGTCGCTAGGATAGACGGTTTCGGTACAGTCAGCGCGAACGGCGGCTACGGCTGGGTACGCGGGCTGGTCGGGGTCATTTACAACCCGTCGCCGTCCCTGACCTTGGGAGTTGCGTACGCCAATACCGGGAGTTGGGGAACCCCGGACTTTCCGTTTGACCCGCTGGTTTTTCCGACGTCCTTGCACGTGCGCGCGGACTTTGTTTCGGGGCCTTATACTCTGCGGTATCTGGTGCGGTACGATCCGACATCCCAAACCGTGTTCGATACGGAGTATGAGATCGCGCTGGCCGCGGAGAGCTTTGAGCCGTACATCTTGTTCCGAGAGTTCCCGTCGGACTTTCGGATGGGCATTCGATTCCGGCTTGGCCCGTTGCGCGACCGACTCAGCCGGCGCAAGACCGAGCGCGACGTGAGGGTCATCAACTAGCTGAGCGCATGCGGTATACCCTCGACTCCAAAGAGTGCAGGGACTTCTCGGTCTCATCTCGCCGGGAGTGGCTGCTGGCAAACGGTATCAGTGGATACGCGGCAAGCACCGTCAGCGGTGCGAATACGCGCAGGTTCCACGGACACCTCATCGCCGCAACGGGCCCGAGCGAGGGGGCCATGCTGCTGCTCAGCCAGATCGAGGCGTACGCCGAGGTCGGGGCGACGTCGTACGGCGTTTCGACCAACCAATACGCCGGAAAGGTGCATCCGCAAGGCTACACGCGCCTCGCGTCGTTCTCCGTTTCAGAGTTCGCGGAGTGGACGTTCTCGGTCGGGCGTCAAACCTTGCGCAAGAGACTGGGAGTGCACGTCGCACAGAACGCCTGCACAGTCGAGTACACAAATCTCGGTGACGTCATGATGAAGCTCTCACTGAGGCCGCTGGTCGCGCACAAGTCGGCGCACCGGGTCTTCTCCGCGCAGGATTCGTATCCCGAAAACCTTGCCTATGAGCAAGACAGGACCGTGGTCGAGCACGGGGGCGTCGCGCTGCATCTGCACCACGACGGCGCGGACCGCATCGCAACGTTCGGCTGGTACTACCGCTTCGAGTTTCCACGAGAGACGGAGCGCGGCATGCAGTCGATGGACGATCTGTTCTGCCCTTGCGAGCTTCAGTACCGGCTGGAGCCTGGAGAGTCTGCAGTGATAGTGGCGGCCACGGAGCAGGGCGCCCAGCGGTACCGGTTTGTCGAGACGGCTCCACAGACGCCCGTGCTCGTCGATACGCTCATAGAGGCTGCTCGAAAGTTCGTCGTGACCATTGACGGGAAGACGATGGTGCTGGCCGGCTATCCGGCCGAAGGCGCAACAGGCCGCGATTCTATGCTGGCTCTGCCGGGGCTGGGATTGGCCATGGCGCCCGAACAGTCCAGGGAGATCCTGCGCAGGCACGCCCAACACAGAAAGGACGGGGTCGTCGCCATGACGCTCGACGAGGACTACGCATCTGCCGACGCGACGCTCTGGTTCATCAACGCCGTGTACGATTCGCTGAAGCGCGATTGGGAGGCGGACTTCGCGAGCGAGGCGTTCGAGTGGGTCGCCGACAGCCTGGGTCACCAAATCGAGGGCTCGATCAATCGCGTGCGCCTTGACGACGAAGACGGTCTGCTGCAGCTCGAATACACCGACGTACCGCTGACGTGGATGAACGTCGTCATCGAGGACAGCGCGGTAACCCCTCGGCACGGCAAACCGATCGAGGTGAACGCGCTGTGGGCGAACGCGCTGCGCTGTGCGGAGTGGATCGGCGAGAAGCTCGGCCAGAACACAGCACGGTTCTCTGAGCTTGCGCTATTAGCAGAGGATTCGCTGAAGTCCAAGTTCTGGCGCGAGTCGTTGGGGCACTATCTGGACACGATCGAGCCGGACGATGCGTCGTTCCGTCCCAACCAGGTCATCGCCATGGGGCTGCCGTTCTCATGCCTGTCCGGCGAGCAGGCCCGGCGGGCTCTCGATCTGGTTCGGAAGAAGCTGCTGACGCCGTACGGCCTTCGGACGCTCGCACCGGATGACAGTCGGTACCAGGGAACGTACCTTGCACCTTTTTACGAACCTGTCAGCGCGCTGCACCAAGGCTCGGTGTGGCCTTTCCTGATCGGATTCTACATTTCGGCTGTGCTGCGCGTCTCCGGCGACGGGCAGCACGCCGCGACGACCCTGGATCGTCTTGCGGATCAGATGGAGAGCTACGGCATGGGAGGGATCGCCCAACTGTACGACGGTGACGACCCCCACGGCGAAGCCGGGCTTCCGTGGTACGCGTGGTCGGTGTCTGAGGCGCTGCGGGCGTGCTACGAGCTGCGGGCATTTACAAATGGCAAGAACGGGGGCTAGAGGGTTCGGAAGTTCGGGGGTTCGGCGGGTGGCATGGTTGTCCCGATGACCGTGCGGGGCAGCCATGAATACAGTGCCCAAGGGTTGCAGGTTCGTCGAGCATGATTTGAACACCTTTCTCGGCTGAAGATGCTGCGGAAAGACGTCTTTTTTGGGAGCAAAAAGCCCTCTTGACGCGGTGGGAAGGCTTCTTTCTGGAGCAAAAAGCCAGCTTGAAGGCGCAAAAAGACGGCTTGAAGGCGCTAAAAGACGGCTTGAAGACGCAAAAAGACGGCTTTTGACAACAGAAAGACCTGAGGGGATAGGTGGCAGCGCAGTTCTCGCAGAATCAGAACAACCATGCCACCCGTCCGAACAGTTCGCCGCCGTCGGCTTCGACCGACGTCAGGTAGCCAAGCTCGAGCGGGGATGTCGCGTGTTCGATCAGCAGCGGCACCGGCAGGTCGAACCCCTTGCCCTCGTTCAGATTGTGGCCTTTGCAATCGGTCGAAGATCAGAACTCCGTTTATAATGAAGGCATGAGGCAAGTGGCGTGGATATCCGGACTGCTCGTGATCGCCCTGACCGCCACCGGATGCGGCGACGGCGGCGAGGGCAGCAACAGCGGTGATGTCGGGGGCGGCAACAGCACTGACGGCGGGGGCGGTTCCGCCGCGCTGCCCGGGAAGATCGCCTTCACATCGGATCGCGACGGCAACTTCGAGGTCTACGTGATGAACGCCGACGGCACGAACAAGGTGAGACTCACGAACGACCCCGCGACCGACTGGCAGCCCGCGTTCAGCCCGGACGGGTCGAAGATCGCCTTCGTCTCGGAGCGCGACGGCACCGAAGAGGTCTACGTGATGAACGCAGACGGAACGGACCAGGTGAGGCTCACGCACAACACGGTGCGCAACGGCTATCCCACGTACAGCCTGGACGGGTCGAAAATCGCCTTCCTCTCGACCCGCGACGGCAATTTCGAGGTCTACCTGATGAACGCCGACGGCACGAATCCGGTGAACCTGACGAACAACGCGGCGTTCGACTACGATCCCTCGTCCAGCCTGGACGGGTCGAAGATCGCCTTCACCTCGTACCGCGACGGCAACAGGGAGGTCTACGTGATGAATGCCGACGGCACGGACCAGGTGAACTTCACAAACAACGCGGCGACCGACGGCGATCCAGCGTTCAGCCCGGACGGGACGAAAATCGCCTTCATCTCGGACCGCGACGGCGACGACTGGGAGATCTACGTGATGAACGTCGACGGCACGAATAAGGTGAGGCTCACGAACAACGCGGTGGACGACTCCGGCCCCTCGTTCAGCCCGGATGGGTCCAAGATCGCCTTCGGCTCGCATCGCGATGGCAACGGCGACGTTTACGTGATGAACGCCGACGGCACGAATCAGGTGAGGCTCACGATCAACGCGGCGATCGACTACCAGCCCTCGTTCAGCCCGGACAGGTCGAAGATCAAACTGGACAAATAGTTCAGGTTCCAAAGGAGGAGCTAGAGGGAGTGCAGATGCAGGAAGAGCGGCCTGCGCGTCTTTCTTGAACGCGAGTCGGCATGGATAGAGTCAGTAGCCCTAGCTGTGGGCGCCTACCCCAACCCGGATAACTAGCGGAAAACCAAGCGGCGAACCAGACCCCGTTTCCGTCTAAAATGACACCTGGGCCTGCCAGGTCTAAGGTTCATGAGTCAGTCGTTCGTCCATCTGCACAACCACACGGAGTACAGCCTCCTGGACGGCGCTACCCGGATCACCGATATGGTTCGGCGCGCCAAGGAGATGGACATGTCGGCGCTGGCGATCACCGACCACGGCGTGATGTTCGGCGCGATGGAGTTCTACTTCGAGTGCCGCAAGCAGGGGATCAAGCCGATCATCGGCATGGAGGCGTACGTCGCGCCCAGCGGGATCGAGGTCAAGGCCGGCAACGAGAAGGGCAGCACATTCCACCTGTTGCTGCTGGCCAAGAACGACCAGGGGTACAAGAACCTCTGCAAGCTGCACAGCATCGCGGCGCTTGAGGGGTTCTACTACAAGCCGAGAGTCGATCACGAGCTGCTTAGAAAGTACTGCAAGGGCCTGATCAGCTCCAGCACCTGCCTCGGCAGCGAGATCAACCAGTACCTGCTCGCCGGTGAATACGACAAGGCCCAGTACACGGCTGGCATGTACAAGGAGATGTTCGATGAGGGCAGCTACTTCATTGAGCTGCAGGATCACGGTCTGGCCGAGCAGAAGCAGGTCAACGAACAGCTCATCAAGATCGCGGGCGACCTCAATCTGCCGCTTGTGGCGACGAACGACGCACACTACCTTTGCAAAGGCGACGCCGAGTCGCACGACGTGCTGCTGTGCATCGGGACAGGCTCTCTGCTCGAACAGAAAGACCGGCTCAAGTTCGAGACCAACGAGTTCTACGTTAAATCGCAGGACGAGATGGCGCGGATTTTTCCGGACCAGCCGGAGGCGATCGAGAATTCCGCGCAGTTCGCAGAGCTGTGCGACCTGGAGATCGAAACGGGGACGACGCACATGCCGCAGCCGGACTTGCCCGAGGGCGAAGATTGCGGAAGCTACCTTCGAACGCTGGCGGAGAAAGGGCTGACCGATCGCCTGG
The DNA here is from genome assembly GCA_022563855.1 of Armatimonadota bacterium. Taxonomy (NCBI): domain Bacteria; kingdom Bacillati; phylum Armatimonadota; species Armatimonadota bacterium. The sequence goes on along the minus strand of JADFMN010000001.1, from coordinate 493,272 downwards.
AGGGCGCGACCGACGAACACTGGGAGCGGTTGAAGTACGAGCTTGACGTCATCCGCCAGACCGGTTTCGAGTCGTACTTCCTGCTGGTGCGCGAGTTCACGAACTTCAGCCGCAGCCAGGGAATCATGACCGGGGCCAGGGGCTCGGTCGCCGGATCGCTCGTGTCGTTCTCGATCGGGATCACCGACATCGACCCGATCGAGTACAACGTGACGTTCGAGCGGTTCTTGAACCCCGAGCGGCTCTCGATGCCGGACATCGACCTCGACTTCGAGGACGAGCGGCGCGACGAGATCATCGCCTGGGTGACGGAGAAGTACGGCCGAGACCGTGTGGCCCAGATCGTGACGTTCGGGACGCTCGGCCCCAAGGCCGCAATCCGCGATGCAGGCAGGGTCATGGGGATTGTGCCGCAGGATGTAGATCGAATCTGCAAGAAGATTCCGACGGGACCAGGCTGGAGCATCGACAGGGCCTTGAGAGACGTGTCGGAGTTTCGGGATATTTACGAAAGGGATCGGACGATGCGGAAGCTCGTCGATACCGCCAAGAACGTCGAAGGGCTGTCCCGGCACTGCGGCGTTCACGCGGCTGGCGTCGTCATCTCGGCCGACCCTCTGAGCGACCACATCCCGCTCTACCGCTCGGGCGACGGCATGCCGATCACGGCGTACAAAATGGGCGTGCTCGAGCAGATCGGCCTGCTCAAGATGGACTTCCTAGGCCTGTCGAACCTCACGGTCTTGGCACGCGCTGAAAAGAACATCCGCAAATCTTTTGCCGCGGCCTCAGAAGCAGAAAAGGAGAAACATCCGATCTTGTCAGGCGGCGTTCCGGCCATACCGCTCGACGACGAGAAGACGTATGCGCTGCTGGAGCGTGGCGAGACGGTCGGCGTGTTCCAACTGGAATCGAGCGGCATGCGGCGGTACATCATGAGCCTCAAACCGCAGAACGTGCGCGAGCTTGCGGCGATGGTCGCGCTGTACCGGCCTGGCCCGGTCGAGCACATTCCGCGCTTTATCGACAACAAGTTTGGGCGCAGGACCCCCGAGTTTCTCGACGACAGGATGAAACCGATTCTGGAGGAGACGTACGGCGTGATCGTCTACCAAGATCAGGTGATGCTGCTCGTCCAGGCGCTCGCGGGTTTCAGCCTCGGAAAGGCAGACGTACTCCGCCGGGCGATGGGCAAGAAGAAGCGGGCCATTATGAGTCAGATGAAGGGCGAGTACCTGGAGGGGTGCGCCGCGAACGGAGTCGACGAGAAAGTGGCCGAGCGCGTCTGGGTTTTGCTCGAGCCTTTCGCCGGATACGCGTTCAACAAGGCGCACGCGGTCTGCTACGCGATCATCGCCTATCAGACCGCGTACTTAAAGGCCAACTACCCCTACGAATACATGGCCGCCCTTCTCGCGGTTTACAGGACGAAGGAGGATCGGGTCACCAAGTTCATCGAAGAGTGCCGACGGCAGAAGATTCCGGTGCAGCCGCCGTCCGTCAACCGTTCTAGCGCAGACTTCACGGTCGAAGGCGTCGATGCCAAGCGGGCGATCAGGTTCGGCCTTGGCGCGATCAAGAACGTTGGAGACGGCTTGGTCGAGGCGATCATCGCGCAGCGAGAAGATGAGCCGTATCACCACCTGTTCGACTTTTGCGAACGCGTGCGCGAACACGGACTGAACCGCTTGGCGCTCGATTCGCTCATCAAGGCGGGGACGATGGATGAGATCGAGCCGAACCGCAACGTTTTGCTCGCGAACGCGGAAGCAGCGCTCGTCTTCGCCGACCGGTCCATCCGCGAACATCGGATTGGGCAGGACTCGCTGTTCGGGGATGACGACTCGGGCTCAGCCAGCGGATACCCGGCGCTTCCGGACGAGCAGAAGCCCGATCGACGCGACATGCTCGCCTGGGAAAAGGAGGTTCTCGGCGTGTACGTTTCCGACCACCCGCTGCGGGGGTATGAGAGGGTGCTGGCTGCCAGGGGCACGCACCGCTGCAGCGACGTCGAAGAGGTTGCCGACGGCCAGCGCGTTGAACTCGCCGGAGTGATCGCGAGCGTCCGAAGATTCGTCACGAAGAAAGGCGACAAGATGGCGAACATCGTGATCGAGGATTTGGGCGGCCAGGCGGGCTGCGTCGTGTTCGCGCAAACGCTTGCGAAGTACGACCAAGATGTCGAGAAGGATCGCGTCGTCGCTGTCAAAGGCGTTGTTCAGCACCGTCAGCGCATGGGCACGGGCGAGGTGTCGATCGAGGTCCGCGTCGAGAGCATCGAGCCGTTGGACGCTGGCTGCGAAGACTTGACGCCGGACCCGAGCGTCGCCGGAACCGTTTTCGTGCGCGTGCTCGGTGCGACTCGCGAGGAGCTGGAGTCGCTCAAACAGATCGTTGCGAGCACTTCCGGCAATCACGAAGTCGTGTTGCTGTTCGGGCAGCGCGACCCCACTCCGTTGGTCTTGCTGCACCGCGTCGATCCGACGAAGGAGTTCATATCCGCAGTGCGCCGGGCCATCGCCGAGTGCACCATTGAGGTCGTCGACAACGGTTTTTTTGACGGAGGAAGGTCCGACTCGGCGGAACTGGTCGGCGGGGCGGTTCGTTAAACTCATAGGCGCGCGAGACGTGCATACTGAGAAGGATATCTATGGACTTGCTCCGACCGACTCTGATGTTGGCTGTTATCTGTTCGCTGGGCGGTTCGGCCTTGGCTGCGGATGCATTCGACAAGCACGCCTGCAACGTCACCCTGCTGCAAGCGAAATCCGTTCAGAAGGAGCTCGGTATTACTGAGACGCAGCGCGCCAAGATGAACGTCCATGCGGATCGGAACAACGCGCAAGGCATGGAGATAGACCGTTTAGTTAGCAGCAATAAGATTACGATTGCCGATGCGACAATCCGTGTTGGTAGGTTGCGTTCCGAGCTGAAGAAGAGGGTGGTAGGCGAGCTAAATTCGGCGCAGATCATCAGGCTTCGAGAAATATCGCTCCAGCAAGCTGGGGCGCTGGCACTCTTGGATCCGGTGGTCGGCACTAAGATCGGCATGTCGAAGGCGCAAACCGACCTGATTCGAGCAAAGTACGTCGAGCACAACGCGCAAGCACAAAAAATCAAAGGAGACGCCTTCGGCCCGATCGACGAAAAGTACAAGAGAATGAAGCCAGCCAACGAAGAGGAGGCGCGCAAGCTCCAAGAGCAGTTCGTGACGGAGCGAACGGCGAAGCAAAAGGAGATTCTTCCGAAGTTGATCGCTCTGGCAACCGAGTTCGACAAAGCAGTGGAAGCCGTGATGACGAAAGGGCAGATCGAGAGTTACAAGAAGCTGAAAGGCAAGGTTTTCAAGCCGAAAACAGGCTCGGAGTAGATGCGGAAACGACCTTGGGCCGGGCTGGCGGCAAAGTACGGCGCGGCAGGCGAAAACGCGCACTGGCGAGTCATTTTCGACCACTACTACTGGGACAGGGTTGAGCAGGCGTACCAGGCGGCCAAGACGTTGGGCGCCGGGTCGGTCGCCAGCGGGCTCGTCGGTTTCAGAATGATCGAAGGCGAGTACGTCACCCGCAGCCAAAGCACAACCCGCGCTGCTACGGACTGGCTCGACGTAGAAGCCGTGGAATCGACGCTGCCGATGGCGTGGAGCAGCCTTGAACGCTCGCTGATCAGTTCGTGCGATCACGCCGCAAAGCGCATCGAGTTTGAGCACGGGCCGAAGACCCTCATCTCGGTGCTTACCGACGAGACGAACGTGCCTTGGATGCCGGGGCGACACGGTTACTGCATGGACAAATTTCCGTACGACAAGATCTGCATCCCGGCGTCGAGCTTGCGAGATTCTGCTGACCTCGAGCACGTTATCTTGCACGAGTACGCGCACGTGATCACGCTGAACCTCTCGAACGGGCAGTGTCCTCTGTGGCTCGATGAAGCGGTCGCGATGGTAGCCGGCGGCGGCGTGGACCGTCGTGCTTGGCGCGCGCTTGCAAGCGGCGCCGCCCCGTGGTTGCCTCCTCACGATCTAGGCGCTGCGTATCTGATGAACCGCGAGGACGAGCGAGAGAGAAGCTCCGTGTGGCTCGCGTATCAGCAGTCCGCCGCCATCGGGTTTTACTTGTCGTCTCTCAAGGGCGACCAGGGGCTCGGAGATCTGATGCGCGGCTACACGAACAACCCGTTGCTCGTGGACCTCATGATGCGGATCAGAGGCGCGGAGCCGACGGACGAGGCGCTGAAAGAGGTGTACGGCTTCGGGATCGCAGAGCTGTTCGAGGGTTCGCTTGAGTGGCTACGAACCGAGGTCCTTTAGCCGCGCGATTCTGTCGGGCTCGTTCTCGACCAGCCAGTCGTCTTTGCTCAGCGTTTTGTACGCTGCTGAGAAATACAGCTTGGCTTCGTCATTTTTTTCCAGGGCGAGCAGGCACTCCGCGATCTCCTCGGCGATGTACCCGTCGATATCGGCCGCCTCGCTTTGGGCATCGAACTCCGGGTAGTACTCGGCCGCGCTCGCCAACTGCTCGGCTAGAGCTTCATCGAGGCGACCGAGCGATCGCTTGCATCGCGCGACGGCCCATTTCGCAATCCGGTAACCGGGCTCCTTGGCCTCGATAGCGCGGTAGTCGCGGCCCTTTTCAAAGTAGCTGAGCGCGGTCTCGTACTCGCCTATGTCGTGGTACGTCCAGGCAACGTTGTTGCTGAGCGGCCCGATCCAGCTCTTAGCCTTCTCTTGTTTCGTTTCTTCCAGGATCTGAATCGCTTGCAGGTTCCATTCGAGCGCGCTCTCTGGATCTTCGACTATCGCGAGCATATGCATCACATCGACTGTCAGATAGTCGTCTTTTGCTCGTCTGCTGGTATCGACCGCCTGCAGGAACAGCTCCTTCGCCTTCTGCTTCTCGCCAGCGGAGTTGAAGGCACGCCCGCGCTCGAGGAGGTAGCGCGTCTCGACGTAGTCGCCGGTTCGAGGCAGCATCTCGGCGACTTGGTCGAGCAGCTCGTGCGCCTCCTCGAACTTCCCGCGCAGGCCGAAGGTGCGCGCAATCTGTGTAATCAGCTCTGCGCGGTAGTCCTCGGCGTCCTCGGGCGCATGGTCGAGCGCCTCGCGGAACTTGATCTCCGTCCCCGCAGGGTCGCTGAAGTCCCAAAAGTCGTCGATAGCGAGCAAAGTTTCCATTGTCCTTTCGTTCGTTGCCGATCGCTCCTCCGTTTCATTGTTGCATCCGAGGAGGGCGATCGCCGCGAATATCGCTACAGTTTTCCTCATCGGTCAGTGACCTTTCACTACCTTCGTGTACTGGAGCACAAGCGGTAGGACGAAGAGCGACATGGCGACGATTGCAGCGACAGGCATCACCGTGGACATAGTCTGGTTTTGCACGACGAATATCCCCAAGAGCGCGCAGAGTTCGATAAGTGCAAGTGAAATAATCATGTCTTGCTGGAATTTGGCCGGCGAAACGTCCTCGATCCAGTTGCTGTCACTCCTCGGCCTGAGCTTGGACTGTGCGAACCCGAGCCCTGCTAGAAGGCCGGTGAATCCGACGACCGTCAGGATTTCAAAATCTTGCACATCGCTACGGAACTCCCGTTTCTGCTGAAAGACGACCGTCAAGATAACGATAATGACGATGAACGCAATGCAGAGGATTGGCAGAGTATTAGTAGCAGACTTCCGGCTTTGACGGCCTGGTACTTCCATGCGGCCATTGTATCCGCTACGTCTTGGTGATCCGGTCGTACAGCGTCGGGCGGCGCGACCCGAAGACGTCCAGCTCGTACTCACCAGGGATGTTGATCGTGCGTTTCTCTCGGGCTTGATCGAGGTCGAGCTCGGCGGTGATGACCTCCTCGCCGTCTCCCGCCTTCGCCATCGTTCCGCCGACCACGTCGTAGATGCCGCTGCGGCCTATGAACGTCGTGCCGTTCTCTGTGCCGACGCGGTTTGAGGCGGCGAGGTAGACGCGGTTCTCGGCAGCTCGCGTGATCACTGTGTGATCCGCGCTGGTCTCCGCGCCGACCGGCCAGTTGGTCGGAAGAACGATGAGGTCTGCGCCCTCCAACGCGAGGACTCGCAGCGCCTCGGGTACACGAAGGTCGTAGCAGATGCCGATGCCGATGTTGCCGATCTCCGTCTCAAACACCGGCAGGTCCCACCCGGGGACGACGAACCGATCAACGCCGAGAAACGGGAGGTGGGTCTTGTAGTACCGCCTCATCGTGCCGTCCGGCTCGAACAGCACAGCGGCGTTGAAAACGTCGGTCCCGTCGGTCGCGATGAGCCCGACCACCGCGTGCATCTTCAGCTCTTGACACGCTTTTTGGATCTCCGCGACCGGTTCGTTCGCCTTTATGATTCGGAGCAGCTTGTCGTTCTCCAGATGCAGCGCGATCTTCATCGCCTCTTCGCCGCTTCCGACGACGTAGCCGGTCAAGTACGCCTCCGGGAACACGGCCAGATCGATGCCTTGGTCTTTGAGTTGCGTCAGATGCGCGATGGCGGCAGTCGCGTTCGTCTGCGGATCGTTGAACACGACGTCGGTCTGCACACACGCGACTTTGATGGTCATATCGATAGTCTATCCGTAGCACGGGCTTCCAGCCCGTGCCGTGTCACTCCTCGACGCGGAACCAGCTCTCGACGGAGTGCACGACCGGCAGCTTTCGCACATCCGCGAGCGCGCGCACGAAGTCCGACTCCAGGCACCGATGCGTTAAGAAGACGATCTCGCCCTGGTCGTTCTCCAACGTGCGCATCTCCATGGCTGCAAGACCGACCGCGGCCTCGCCGAACAGAGTAGAGATCGCGCCCAGCGTGTTCGGCTTGTCCACCACGACCATGCGGATGTAGTATCGCGTCTCAAGCTCAGAGATCGGCGCGCAGTTCATGCCGATTCCGTACGGGATCGCCGAGCCCGAGCCTGCAGCCGTCATGTTCCTGGCGCAGTCGATCAGATCGCCGACGACCGCCGACGCCGTCGGAAAAGATCCCGCGCCTTTGCCGCTGAACATCACGTCGCCCGCAAAGTCGCCGTGCACCCACAGCGCGTTGTAGACGTCTTCCACGTTCGCAAGCGGGTGATCATTAGGCACGAGAGTCGGGTGAACGCGGATTATGATCTTGCCCGCCCTGGTCTCCTCACAAATGCCGAGCAGTTTGATTCGGTAGCCGAGCACATCGGCGTAGTGCATGTCGAGTGCGCCGACCGACCTGATCCCTTCGCAATGGATTGCGTCCAGCGGCGCCTGCTTGCCGAACGCGATCGCCGCCAGGATCGCGATCTTGTATTTCGTGTCGAGGCCGTCGACGTCGCCGGACGGGTCGGCTTCCGCGTACCCTTTCTCTTGTGCTTCTTCAAGAGCTTCGTCAAAGGCCATGCCGTCGCGGTGCATCTTCGTCAGCACGAAGTTCGACGTTCCGTTCAGCACGCCCATCATCTTTTCGATGTCGTTGCCGGCGAGTTGGTGCTTCAGCGGCTGGACGATCGGGATTCCGCCGCCGACCGCCGCCTCGAAGTGCAGATCGAGTCCGCGAGAGTGCGCTAAAGTTATAAGCCGCGACCCGTGCTTTGCGATCAGCTCCTTGTTCGCCGTCACCACGTGCTTGCCAGATTCGAGCGCCTTCTCGACCAACTCTGCGGCTGGCGATTCTCCGCCGATCAGCTCCAGGACGACGTCGACAGAAGGATCAGAAACAATGCCAACAAGATCTTCACTAAACCGATCAGATGGAAGATCCCGCTTCTTGCCGAGATCTCGCACGCCGATTCTCTGCACGACGATGGATCGGCCGATTTTTCGCTGAATCTCGTCGTCGTTGTCGGCGAGCATCTGGTATGTGCCAGCGCCGACCGTGCCAAAGCCGAGCAGACCTACGCGGACGGGAGGTTGATCAGCCAATGTAGATCAGGGCGTCTCCTGGCTGCACGAGTTGGCCGCTTTCGGCGGCGAAGGATGAGACCCTGCCTGCCACCGGGGCGGTGATCTCGTTGTACACCTTCATCGCCTCGATCAGGCCGACGACTTGGCCGGCGGTCACGTCGTCCCCCACCGCTACGTAATCCTCCGCGCCCGGATTCGGGGCCGTATAGAAGATTCCGATCATGGGAGACGTCACCGGCGTCCCGGTCGGGGGCTCGGGTTGCACCTTTTTGGCCGGAAGCGGCGCCGCGGCGACCTGGTTCGTGGATTCGCCGGTCGGCCCGCGGCGGTCGAATTCCACTGCCCAGCCATCGCCCTTGATCTCGGCCTGCTCGAGCCCGTGCTCGTCCATCATCTCGGCGAGTTCGTCGATGCGCGCTTTGAGGTCGCCCACGGCCCCCATTATGACGCTTTGCTAGCTGTTGACGGGTTATGCTAGTGGGCGGCTAGACATGATTACGATCCTCAACGGCGATGACCGGGGCAAGACTGAGTTCGATTGGCTGGATAGCTACCACAGTTTCTCGTTCGGCCAGTACTTCGATCCGGAGCGAGTCGGGTTCCGCACCCTTCGGGTTTTGAACGACGACACGGTACAGCCTGGAAAGGGGTTCGGCATGCACGGGCACCGCGATATGGAGATCGTTTCCTATGTGCTCAGCGGCGAGATGGCGCACAAGGACAGCCTCGGAAACGGCTCGGTGATTCGTCACGGCGAAGTTCTTCGGATGTCTGCGGGGAGCGGTATTCAGCACAGCGAGTGGAACGACAGCGACACCAAGCCGCTTCACTTCCTGCAGATTTGGATACTTCCCGATCACTCCGGCGGCGATCCCTCTTATCAGCAAGAGCCGTTCGATTTAGCCAAGGCGTCGGAAGAGTGGGTCGTGCTGGCAGCGCCTGAAGGAGGACTGGTCACGATTAGCCAAGACGCGATCATTGCGACCACGATCGTCCGCACTGGCCAGTCGCGAAGCGTCGAGTTTGACCCTTCGCGAGCGGGGTTCCTTTACGTCGCCAAGGGCATGATCCGCCTGCACGGAAACGAGCTGCGCGCCGGCGACGCGGTGCAGGTCGAGGAGGAGAGCGGGCTTCAGTTCACGGCGGAGTTCGACGCCGAATTGATTATGTTCGATCTGGCTTGAAACGGGAGCGATGCGCTCGGTGTGGTGCAGCTGATCTGAAAAGGGAGGCTGATGCAGGAGCGGTCGATTAGACTCGCGTGATCACGCTTGGGCTGGGCCGTCTCCAGGTTCAAAACCGACTCGAACGGACCACAGGTAAAAACACCAGTATTCGCCAGTTCACGCCTCGTAATCTGAAATGCTCGAATCGTTCGTGGTACCGTGTTGGCCGGAGAGGTGTTTTATACATGAAGAGGCTTTTTGGAGCAATTTTACTTTTGGCTGCGTTCGCGCCGATGGCGAGCGCGCAATCGATACAGACGCTGTACGCTTGGAACAACTTCGGCAACCTTGGCAACGCCGCCTACTTGGACGCTACGGTTGGCGCAACCGCCCTGATCGTGACTTCGTTCGACACGAACACTAGCCAGTTGACTCCATTCGGATTTACCGTGTGGACCAGGCCTGGCAGCGCTGCTGGATTTGAGAATACGGCAGCTGGGTGGACTCAAATGGCCACAGGCACAGGCATGGGCATGGGCAATAACAACCCCAGTCCTGTCACTTTACCCTCGTTCATCCTGGCCGCGAACGCCACGACAGGCATGGCGCTAGTCATGGGGCCCGCGGCGGAGCACCGTTACACGAACGGCACCGCTGGCAGCGGGTATGGCGGCGGTGGGAACCAGACCTTCTCGAACGCCGACATTCAGCTGGATCTCGGTTCTGCGACGAACGTGCCGTTCACCGGTGGAGTCTTCAACCCGCGCGTTTGGAACGGCGAGATGTACTACACACCTGTCCCAGAGCCGGCAACGATGGCGATCCTCGGACTTGGCATTCTGCCTTTCCTGCGACGCCGACGCAACAAGAAAGCGTAGCTCTTAAAGCATCGGAACGACTAAGAGCCCTAGCCCACCGGCTAGGGCTCTTTACATTCAGCTTTGTTGCTGGCTATCGGCTTCGACGCCGAGGTGATCGTGTTCGATCTTGCTTGATGTGGTTGTTGCCGCCATACTCGGGATGATGCCACTCGGGCCGACCACCGCATTCGTTGCCGACTCTTGGACGTCGACGCAGGTCGTCGGTCATCGCGGCGCGGCTGCGTACGCTCCGGAGAACAGTTTGGAGAGCTTTGCGGCGGCGATCGACAGCGGCGTCAGAGCCGCCGAGTGCGACGTCCACGTGAGCGCCAACGGCGACGTGATGGTGATCCACGACAGCACGCTGGATCGCACGACTTCGCTGACCGGAGCTGTGGCACAGACGCCTAGCTGGGAGATGATCGAAGCCGGAGTGCCGACGCTGGACCAGCTGTGCGACGCGGTCAAGGGCCGATTGATCTTGGTCGTCGAAATAAAGGGCGGCGACGGCATCGAGCAACTTGTCGTCGATTCCCTGGCGGAGTACGAGATGCTGGATTCGTCGATCGTGTTCTCGTTCAGTGGGGACTCTGTAGCGCGGGTGAAGTCGCTAGAGCCGCGCTTGTACTGCGTTTGGCTGGTCGGCGACAACGCTCTTTCAAAGGAGCCTGAGGGAGCGTTGCGTTCAAAGCTAGACCAGTTCCAAGCCGACGCCGTCGGGTTTAGTTTCTACGGGGTGAACAAGGTGCTGACGACGTACCTTCGCGGCGAGAAGATCCCGCTGTTCGTGTGGACGATCCCGCCCGGCCCAGGGGTCGCGCAATTGCAATCGCTGCGTGTCAACTTCATCATCACCAACCACCCGCGCGACGTCCTCGCGCAGCTGAGCGAACACACAACCCAGCGATGACGACGGTTAAGGTTGACGTTTTCACGGTAAAACATCGCAATGGACCTTGGTTGGTGCGACGTTTGTCTCAAAGTCGCGAGCGCAAAGGCGTCGCGGGAGTTTTACGAGCATCTCGGTTTCAGAAGAGTCGAAGGCAAAGACGAAGAAGGGTGGGCGGTCGTGACCAACGACGACGTGCGGCTCGGACTTTATGAACCGCAGCACTGCGGTGAAGGCACGCTTACCCTCAACTTTCGTGGCGGCGATGTCAAGGCCAACGCTGAGGCGCTTGTGTCAAAGGGCCTCGAGTTTGAGATGGGGCCGAAAGAGGGCAAGAGCGGGGGATGGTCCGCAATTCTGCGCGACCCTGACGGTTACAGCGTCTTCTTGGACACGGCACCTGGCGAGACGAAGAAAGTGTAGCCGCAGACGACGCCTCGACACTGCGAGTGCGGAGAGCTGGGGGTGATCGTGTGAAAACGTGGCACGGCCATCCTGGCCGTGAGTGGCATTGGCTTCCAGCCAATGTTCCTGCCTCGCGGTCAGGCTCGTTCGGCGCGTCCTTCGGGCAAGATGCCCGAACCACTCACGGGCTGGAAGCCCGTGCTACTTTGAGCGCTACACGGTGCGAGTGTGGAGGGATGAAACTTCATCATCACGAACCACCCGCGCGACGTGCTGGATCAGTTGGAGGACTCAACCGCGCGGTAACCGATGGGTAGGCTAGAATGGATGCTCGACCGGAGATTGACCCGTGACTAAATGCAGGCTGACTTTCTTTTCCGTTGCGATCGCTGCGCTGCTGGTCGTGTGTTCATGCGGCTCGCGCGTTGAACCGACGAACATCTGGGAGGCCGCCGACTTTGGAGACGTAGACGCGCTCCGCGAATACCTCGACTCCGGCGTCGACGTCAACGCGACAAATCCGGACGGACGTGGGACTCCGATTAAGGGGGCGGCGAAATTCGGCCACATGGCCTGTGTCGAGCTACTGATCGCAAGAGGAGCCGACGTTACTCAAAGAAGTGGTCCGGGCGTATCACCGCTCGAAGACGCCATCATATTTCGTCAGCTGGATGTTGTCAAGATTCTAGTCGAGAACGGGGCAATGCCAACTGATGCCGTCGAATTGCAAGACGTCAAGAATCTGGCGAACCATGTAAGCTCGCCAGAGATCAAGAAGTACATCAACAGCCTTCTGGATTAGCAGCGCTTTGACAGAACCTTCCTTTCGTAATCGCTGACTTCATTGAGCCAAGCGCCGCCGAGCGGTACGCTGAGCCGGTCGCAATGTACGTCCCAAACCGCGCCCCAGGGGAGCGACTTGGCGTCCTCTTGCAGCGCGAGTCGTTTCGTGAAGTCGCCGTCCCTTTCCGCATCCTTGAGAAGCGCGGTCGGCTCCAGCAGCGCGATCAGCAATGCCTTCTGCATGTTGCGCATGCCGATGACCCACGCCCCTACTCGGTTGATCGAGGCGTCGAAATAGTCGAGCCCGATGCGCACACGGTCGAGGTAGCCGTTGCAAACGATCTCGCGCGCGATCATCAGCAAGTCGTCGTTCAGGGTGACGACGTGGTCGCTGTCCCAGCGCACGCCGCGGCTGACGTGCAGCATCATCTCATCGACGAACATCAGGCACGACGAGATCTTGTCGGCGATGCTCTCCGTCGGGTGGTAGTGGCCTGAATCGAGCGTCAGAAGCGTGCCGTTCTTGATCGCATAGCCCAAGTAGAACTCGTGCGAGCCGACGACGTACGACTCGCTGCCGATCCCGAACAGCTTCGACTCCACCGAGTCGAGGTTGTCGTCGAACTTCTTCGCAAACACCTCGTCAAGAGAAGACTGCAAACGATCCCGCGGAGAACGGCGGTCGGCGGGCGTATCTTTGTAGCCGTCCGGGATCCACACGTTCGTCACGCACTTAGTCCCAAGCTCTCGTCCGAAGTAATCGCCAATCACGCGGCACCGCTGGCAGTGCTCGACCCAGAAATCCCGCACGCCCTTGTCCTGGTGCGAGAGCGTGAACCCATCCTCGGCCTTCGGGTGGCTGAAGCAAGTCGGATTGAAGTCCATACCGATGCTCTCGGCTCGCGCCCATTCCACCCAGCCGGCAAAGTGCGAAGTCTCGATCTCGTCCCGATCGACGCGCCCGGAGAACTCGCCGTACATCGCGTGCAGGTTGAGGCGGTGCGAACCGGGGATCAGACTAAAAACCATCGAAAGATCGCTGCGCAACTCAGACGGAGTCCGCGCCTTGCCGAGGTAGTTGCCCGTGACCGCCAACCCCCCGCCCAGCGCGCCCGAGTCGACCTCGAAACCACCGACGTCGTCCCCCTGCCAGCAGTGAACGGAGATCGGAATGTCAAGGAGGGCCGAAAGCGCGGCGTCGACATCGACTTCCAGCTCGCCGTAACGCTCCACAGCAGTCTCAAACACGGACATTCTTCGAGTCTACTTGAGCGACGAAGGAAACCCCTAGCGCCCAACGCGAGGTAGAACATCATATCATGCGCGTGTCATTGCTATTTGCCGCACTGATCCTGATCCCAGCTCTCTCGCTCTCTCAGGACGACGCGCCGGCGCCGTTGCTCGACGGAATGGGCACGCACAAGTTCCCGGTCAGCACCGACAGCCGGTTGGCGCAGCAGTACTTCGATCAAGGCTTCGTGCTCTGCTACGGGTTCAACAATCAGGAGGCGCACCGCTCGTTCATGTACGCCACCAAGCTCGACCCCGACTGCGCGATGGCGTACTGGGGCGCAGCGCTGGCGCTAGGCCCGAACCTCAACTCAGGCATGTCGAAGACTAAGGGCAAGAAGGCCGCTGAGCTTATCGCAGAGGCGATGAAGCGACTTGACACCGCGACGCCCAGGGAACAGGCACTGATCGTCGCTCTAGATGAACGGTACAGCCTGGATGAGGACGCCAAGCGCAGCACCCTGGATCGCGCTTACGCCGAAGCGATGGGCGAAGTCGCCAAGCAGTACCCAGACGACGACGACGTTCTGACCATGACCGCGGAATCGTTGATGAACTTGCACAAGTGGAACTACTGGAACAGAGACGGCACGCCGAAAGAGTGGACGACGGAGATCACCGATCTGCTGGCGCGCGCGCTGGTGATCAACCCTTGGAACCCCGGCGCGAATCACTTCACAATCCACTCTTGGGAAGGCTCGAAGACGCCCGAGGTTGCTGAGCCCGCCGCCGACAGACTGCTCGGTTTGGTGCCGGGTGTCTCGCATCTTCAGCACATGCCTTCGCACATCTATTTGCTGACCGGGCGGTACCACGAAGGCTCGATAGCGAACATCGGAGCGACCGCCGCGTACGACAGATACGCGATGCTGTGCACCGACATGGGCCTGAGCCCGATCGGAGGGTACAAGGCGCACAACTGGGACTTCCTTTGGCACTGCGCGCGGTGGGAGGGGCGCGGCGACCTGGCGCTGGAGGCTGCGGAGAAACTCGCCAGCTTCGTCCGCTTGCGCGTCAATTCCCAGCGGCAGCACGCCCTGCCGATGTACACGATGATCCAGTTCATGCGGTGGGAAGAGATTCTGGATACTCCCGAGCCGTCGGACGAGTACGGGTATCTGCAGTTCGTCTGGCACTACGGCCAGGCGATGGCAATGGTCAGTGGCGGCAACACCACCGCTGCATCCGACCACCTGATTGAAATGCGAACGTTGGCAGACGCCGAGAACATCCGAGCGTGGCGCGTGCGTCAGGCGAACAGCATGACGAAGATCGCGCTCGGCATGGTCGAGGCTGAGATCGCAGTCGCGGCGAAGGACTACGACGCGGCGATCGCCGCTCTGCAAGACGCGCGCGATGTCGAAGAAGGCCTGACCTACCGCGAGACGCGCGTGTGGCCACACCCAGTGCAGATCACCCTGGGCCGGGTGCTCATGCTGGCCGGAAGATTGGACGAGGCAGAAGCCGCTTACCGAGAAAACCTCAAGGAATCGCCGGAGAACGGCTGGTCTCTGCACGGGCTGGCCGCCGTGTTGAAGCTGCAGGGAAAACAGGCCGAGTCTGCTGAGTGCATGTTGCGCTACAGCCAAGCGTGGCAGTTCTCCGACGTCCAGCTGACGGATTCGCAGGGGAAGTAGGACAGTCGGGAGGGCGAGCGTCCCCGCGAGCCGCTAAACGTGCAATTTCGGGAGGGCGAGCGTCCCCGCGAGCCGCTGTCGCGCAGTTTCGCTCTGCAAGGTAATGTGATTGCCTCGAAGGTCTTCAGGAAATGGAGAAAACCGTCCGCAGAAAGCCATCTGAAAACTCGATCCTGACGTTGACGAATCGCTCCGATATTCTGTTTGTCACCGTTTGCACGCGCAATCGAGGACCACTGCTCGCAAACGACGATATGTGCATCCTGATTACCGAAGCGTGGGCGGCGGCAGTTCACTGGCTGGTAGGACGGTACGTGATCATGCCCGACCACATACATTTCTTCTGCTCGCCGAACACGACCGACCCAAATCTTAAGGCTTGGATCGCATATTGGAATCGCCTGGTCACCCAGAGCGACGGTTCTGAGGCGAGGGGATTCTGGCAGAGCGGATTTTGGGATACCCAGATTAGGACGGGAAGAGCGTACGAGGAGAAGTGGCAGTATGTGCGTCACAATCCGGTTCGCAAAGGTCTTGCCGTCGTTCCGGAGGAGTGGCCGTATCAAGGAGAGCTGAACGAATTACGTTGGTTTGGGCCTTAGGCTAGCGAGGCAGTTGCCATATATTCAGGCGTTGCGCTGTCGGCGGCTCGCGGGGACTCTCGCCCTCCCGCTTCTAGGGATGCTGGCGCTGGCGGCGGCTCGCGGGGACTCTCGCCCTCCCCGCTTCTAGGGAGGTTGCCGCTGATGGCGGCTCGCGGGGACGCTCGCCCTCCCTTGCAAGTGAGCATTGCGGTGTCGGCGGCTCGCGGGGACGCTCGCCCTCCCAACGAATGCGCTGTGCCGGTAACCTAGAGGCATGGACTTTCGGATCGAGAAGGACTCCTTGGGCGACGTCCAGGTGCCAGCCGACGCCTACTGGGGCAGCCAGGCCGAGCGCAGCCGCCAGCTGTTCCAAATAAGCGGGCTGACATCGCACCCGAAGATGATCGACGCGTACATCATGCTGAAGAAGGCGTGCGCGCGCGCGAACACCGATCTCGGGCTGCTCGACAAGGAGATCGGCGAGGCGATCATCCAGGCTTGCGACGAGATTCTGGAAGGGAAGATGCGCGACCAGTTCCCGGTGGATGTGTTCCACATGGGCGCGGGGACTTCGCTCAACATGAACTGCAACGAGGTGCTCGCCAACCGTGCGGAAGAGATCCTGGGCGGGGCCAAAGGCGAGTACAAGAAGGTCAGCCCGAACGACCACCCGAACTACGGCCAGTCCACCAACGACACGTTTCCGACGGCGATGCGGATCATGGCGCGCACGATGATGACGGACCTTTTCGCCGCCGTCGATAAACTGGCTGACGCTTTGGAGGCGAAGGGCGAGGAGTTCGACGGGGTTCTCAAGTCGGGTCGTACGCACTTGCAGGACGCGGTGCCCATCCGACTGGGTCAGGAGTTTGCTGCGTACGGCGCGGCAGTGCGGCGGTCTCGCAAGTGGCTGGCGTACGCGGCTTCGGAACTGGAAGTTCTAGGAATCGGCGGCAGCGCGGTCGGCACGGGGCTGAACACGCACCCCGAATACCGTTTCAAAGTCATCGACAATCTGTCGTCTTATACGGGGGTCGACTTTAAGCCTGCCGACGACATGCGCGAGGCGATGCAGTCGCAGCTCTGTATGTCTGCTCTCTCTAGCGGCCTGAGGGTTTTCTGTCTAGAGCTGACGCGCATCACGAACGACTTGAGGCTGCTTGCTTCCGGCCCCCTGACCGGCCTTGCGGAGATCAATCTTCCTGCGGTGCAGCCGGGCTCTTCGATCATGCCGGGGAAGGTGAACCCCTCGATGGCGGAGAACATGAACCTCGTGCTGTTCCAGGTGCTCGGCCAGTGCCAGTCGCTCGACTACTGCGTGCAGGCGGGGCAGCTCGAGCTGAACGTGATGATGCCGTCGATGGCGTTCTCCGCGCAGTTCTCCCTGCAGATCCTGACCAACGCTCTGAACACCTACACCGACAACTGCATCGTCGGCATCACGGCGAACGAAGAGACGTGCAAGCGGTACGCCGAAACATCGCCTTCTCTGGCGACCGCGCTGAACGTCTTCATCGGCTACAAGAAGGCCGCCGAGGTCGTCAAGATCGCCCTGGCCGAAGGCAAGTCCATCCCCGAAGTCGTGCGCGAAATGGGTTTGCTCGACGAAGAGACCCTAAAGAAAGCCCTCGACCCCGCGAACCTCACCGAGCCGGGAATTCCTGGGTCGTAAAACAAGCGTGAAGGTGATGCAGTGTCTATTTAGCTGGCTTGCAGCAAGGTAAAATACAGCGATATGCCAAAAAGCTACTATCCACCTAAGAGCCTTAAGGAAGCTCTGAAGCTTCCCAAGAAAATTCTCGAAGCAAATGCCGGTCATCCGATGTACCGTCCGACATTGGCTGACAATCTGGGCTTTACATCTTCGTCAGAGATTTTCAGACAGTTGATTACAGCTGGTGGGCAATACGGGCTTACGAAAGGTAGTTACAACGCGGAGAATATTGATCTCGGTGACAATGCTCGAGCGGCTGTCAGTAACGATTTTGACAAAATTTACGACATCTTGTTTGGCCATGATTTGTTCGCGAAGGTTCATGATAGATATAAGAATGCTGCGCCTGTAGAGCAGGCTGTTCTAGATTTCCTAAAGAAGGAGGGGGGAGTTGCAGATGCGCAAGCGAAGGGCGTATTTGATGGAATCATCAACAATATGCGTGATTGGAATCTTCTGCAGAGCGTAGGCGGTGCCGATCGCATTGTGCCGCGAGATCGGGGACTCAGTGGGTTGAAAGAGTCCGGAAAGGGCCAACAAACGGCTAAGAATGAGAATCCTACTCCACCTGTGCAGACTGATATCAAGCCGCCAGCCGATCCTGAGGTCGAACCACAGACCGTTAAAGAACCTGAAGTGCATATCGACATCCAGGTCCATATCTCACACGAGATGTCAGCTGAGCAGATCGATCAAATCTTCAAGAGTATGGGCGAGCACATTTACCGAAAGTAGTCCGGGGCTTAACGATTGGACAATCGTGTTGCGAGAATAGTAGGCTTAGCAAAAACACTGGCCAAGGTTGTGTCAGGCCGCGCAGAGCTAACTACTGGTCGGCAATCGGAGGTTGGTTCTATCACGCAAGTGCTTCAGGCCTTTCACGGTATCGCCGTACATCTCAAGGGCAGAGGGAAGTTTGCTGTCAGCAGCGAGGCCGAAGTCCAAGATCTCATGTACAGCATCCTGAAGCCTATCTTGCCAGATCTCTATGATGAAAATCCGCAGCCGAAGGCAGGGATTATTTCGTCTCGACCTGACTTCACATCGCGAGCTGCGAAGGCGTTCTTTGAGGCTAAATTTGTCAATTCTAAGAGCCACGCAAAGAGCGTTCAGCGGGAAATGCAAACGGACATTGAGCAGTACGCCCATTCCCAGGACTGTAATGAGATTTGGTTCTACGTATATGACCCGCACAATCATATCGCAGACGCAGAAGCGATGCGAAAGGCGATAGAACGAGATCGTACATTGGACGGTCGACGAGTCACAGCTCGGCTAATTGTCCAGCCAAAGTAGAGAATCGGCGTCTTGTGGCAATTGAGATGCATCCACATCCTCAACAGAGCATACTTATGAAATGGACATGTCCAAAGTTCAGGATCAAGCACAACGAGCAATGAGGATGGGTTCTCCGGATTGCCCAGTTTGTGAGTCAAACCACTGGGAATTCGGCAGAATTTATGATCCAGAAAAGCTGAAATATTCTGGTCCAAGCGACCCTCCAAAGCCCGAGAATTATGAGTGCGTGTGTAATAAGTGTGGCTATATCGTTTGTTTCAAGATTGCAAATCTCATGAAATGGGATTTGGCGGATGTTGCGTTGGACTAGCAACGCTTGACGACCCTTAGACGATCACGCGAGGAAAGAAAACGTAGCTGTGCGAGAATATCGGTATGCCGATTCTAGACGTTGAAATCGTGGGCGACTACGACCCGGATCACGGGGTTGCGCTCAAGATCGCCGACCGTGCGGCTGTCGTGCTTAAGGCTGACATAGGCCAGGTTTGGGTGAAGCTCAGGCACGTTCCGCGCGAGCGCTATGCGGAGAACGGGCGCGGCGACCCGTGCCCGGACCAGCCGGTGTTCATCACGGTGACCAAAGGCGTCCTGCAAGACGTCGAGGAGCTGCGGGTCGAAGCAGAACAGTTGACAAGGGCGGTCGCGGAGGCGGTCGGTCGGCCTGCCGAGAACGTCCACGTCATCTACGAGCCCAGCGCGACCAGGCGCATCGCGTTCGGCGGCAAACTAGTCGAGTGACTCGTCATCCCGAAAGGGATCGATCGTCTCGTAACGGTTCTTGACCACGAGTACGAGCAGGGGAGGGGTGATCGTCAGCAGCGCGGTGAACCCCCAGAGCATTTTCGTCGAGAGCATCGACCCCTCGACAGTCAGAGTCCAGGGAACGGCGATCGCACACAGGACGGCGAGGATCAGCATGGGCCAGAGAACGTAGTACGCCCTACGCGACCGCGCTGTCGGCCCGTCGCTCGACAGCATGCGCATATACAGCGCTCCGCACAGGATCGCAACGCCAAAGAGAACGAACGCCACAGGAATGAAGCTCGGCTCGGGGATCAAGTACGCCTTGCCAGGGTCGCCCTTAGGAACGTACGCCGTCACCGTAGAGCCGACGGGAAACTCGTTAACAGCCCCTTGGGCCATGGAGCGCGAGCCGTAGCTCTCGCTTACGCCAGGACGGATGTTGTGGGCCTCAGCGACTCCGCCATCATATTGGAACCGGAAATGAACACGCGGCGTGTAGGTGTCATCGTCGTCCGTTCTGTCGCGCCGCACCACTTCATGGCGAAACACCACGGCCCCAACCGGAACCGCCGTGCTCATCACATAGAGCGTGTAGAAAGTCATCCCCGCTCCTATCAAGTAGACGAAGAGCGCTGCGACGAAGAGTGCTTTCGGTTTGATCATCCGTCCCGCCTGCGACCGCACTTGGCGTTATACCTATAGTGCGGCCGGAGACTGCTTTGTGCCGATGGCCGAAGATTGAACCCTCCACACTTCGAGTGTGGAGGGATGTCGGAATCGGAAAGGACTTTTTTCCGTCAGCTCCCTCATCCTAACCTTCTCCCTAGGCCTAGGGAGAAGGGACTTGCGGAAAGGACTGTTGCTGTTGGACCCCCTCCCTAACCCTCCCCCAAGGGGGAGGGGATTTGAGGTTACTTTCGCAGGATGTCGCGCAGATACAGGTCGCAGACTGGGCGTTGCATATAGTTGCTGCCGAGCTGCTGTCGCAGTCGACGGATCGCGTCGTAGCGTGAGTAGCCGGTGTTGCGCTCGTACCGGTTCCAGAACGCGTTCCACCAGTAACGCGGCTGAACTTTGATGCCGTAGTACTCGGTGACGCGGCCGGTGTGCCCGCCCGTGACGAGCGAGCCGACGTTCTCGGTCGCGTCGTAGACGCGGTCGATGTCGCGCTTGATCTTAGCGACGTTCTGCTGGCTTATCACGCCGTTCGACGTCGCGAGGTAGAACTGCACCGTGACGCGAATCGGGAAGCGCGGGTCGCGCTCGATCTTCAGTCCGTCGATCTCCGTGAACGGGCCTTCGAGCTCGCCGTGTCCGATGACTGCCGCTTCGACATCGCTGCGCAAACCCCTCAAAGCCTTAGAGTCCTCCGCGACGGCATCAGCAGCACCGCCACCGCCAAAGCCTCCCCCTCCGGTCGTCCCACCGCCGAACCGCATTGGGCGCTTCTGCTTCAGCGGAACTTGGATCAGGAGCACCATGTTGAGCGCTTCGTCGCTGGCCTCGACGCCGCCGGGGTTGTCCGTCGGCCTGCCATCTTTGATAAAGTCCGTCAACCGCTGACCGGTGAGGCTTGCTCGCTCGCCGTCGGAGTTGTGGAACAGCCTCTGCCCCCACATCCATTGGCCGTGGACCGCGTCGCGCTTGTTGTCGATGATCGTGACGCTGGTGCCCTCGCGGGTCGCGAGGATCGTCAAGACAGCCGGGTTGCCCTCGTAAGACTGGTAGTTGAACAGCACGGGGTTGAACGTCGCTATGCCGCTCTTCGGCACAGGAAGGAAGCACGCCTGCGCGCTGACGAGCACCTTGCTATCGCGCAGCGCGAGCAGCGTCTTGTCGCGCGCTCTTCCGTCCCAACTCTTCGGGTCGTGCAGATAGCGGGATGGGTCGTCGAGGAAGTCGTAGAGCGACACGCGCTTCAGCGGCTTGCCGTCTTCGTTCCCGACGAGCAGGGTGAACGCGCTCGGGTCGATGTCGCCGGTTCTGTCGCTGAAGTTCGGGAACCGGATGACCGGCATCAGCTCGGTGCGGATCTGTCTCCCGTCCTGCACAGTGACCTGGATCGTCATGTCGCTGATGTTCGGGCCGACGGCGGAGTTCTTGAACCGCCCGGTGTCCTCCCAAGTCAGGTTCATGAGCTGCAGGCCCGTCTTGCTGACGAGCCTTCGGGCGTAGCTGTCGCGGACCATGTTGGCGGTCTTTCGCACCGTCTCGATGTAGTTCGCTCTCTCGCGTGGGGTCATCACGTGGGATGCGGTCCGCACGGTCGAGAACTTCTCGATCGGCGACCAGCCCTTGTCCTGGTTAGCTGAGGCCGTGCCCCAGGCTGCGACGCCGGTCAGGCCAGCAAGAATGATGAAAGTTGGAATTCGTTTCTGTCTCATTAATTCGCTCCGGTTGATTCTGTGTGTCCTCGCGAGGTTGGATCGTTCAATTTGTCTGACGTCCGAGTCCCTCTCCCGGCCCTCTGGCTTTCATCAGGCGCAGACTTTGCGGCCGGGAGAGGCAAGGTGAGGGCCAGGTCAACGCCTTCGATATGCCCTCACCTAACCTCTCCCACTCGCGACGGCAGACCATGATCAGCAGGTTCGTAGAGCGGGAGAGGGATTGAATCCGACTCACTGTAACCTGGTTGCTCCCTGTCATACTGGTCGCATGCTCATAGTCGAGCCTGATGGGCCGGTGCTAAGGATCACGATGGACCGGCCGGAAGTCCTCAACGCGTTCAACGACGTACTGATCCAGGCGCTCCGCGACGCCTTCAAGAATATGCCCGAGGGCACCAGGGTCGTGGTGCTGTCGGGTGAGGGCAAGGTGTTCAGCGCAGGCGGCGACCTGAACTGGATGGGCGAGGCCGCGAACTACACCGAAGACGAGAACTACGAGGATGCGCTCAAGCTCGGGCGTCTTTTTGAGGCTATCGCGGAGTGTCCGGCAGTTGTCGTCGCGAAGGTACAAGGTGCGGCGTTCGGCGGGGGTTGCGGATTGGTCGCGGCGAGCGATGTGGCGGTCGCGGTGGAGAGAACGAAGTTCAGCTTCAGCGAAGTGCGGCTGGGGCTGATTCCTGCGACGATCTCGCCGTTCGTGATCCCCAAGATCGGCAGCGGCCACGCCCGGCATCTGTTCACGACCGGCGAGGCTTTCGAGGCCGACCACGCGTTACGCATTGGACTGGTGCATAAGGTTGTTGGGGCAGATGACCTCGATGAGACCGTAGATGCGGTCGTCAAGAGCGTATTGCGCAATGGACCAGAATCGGTTGCGAGCGCGAAGCACGTCGCGCTACACGGCCCTTATGAAATGGAGAAGTCGGCGCGACTGCTAGCGAAAGCGCGATCGAGCGAAGAAGGGAAGGAGGGAGTCGCCGCGTTCTTGGAAAAGCGCAAGGCGTCGTTCGTGGTCGACGAATGACAGCCGTAACGGAGCGCAGACTCTTAGTCCGCATCCAGGATGGTGGACTCTCAGTCCACGACAGTAGAATGGGTGCGCCAAGACCATGATCAAGAAGATTCTGATCGCGAACCGAGGCGAGATCGCCGTGCGCGTGATCCGCGCCGCTCGGGAGATGGGCGTGCTGACGGTCGCGGTTTTTTCCGACGCGGACGCGGACGCGATGCACACGAGGCTAGCTGATGAGGCGGTGCACATCGGCGACTCGAAACCTTCAGCGAGCTACTTGGACATGGACAAGATAATCGCCGTCGCAAAAGAGGCCGGCGCGGACGCGATCCACCCGGGGTACGGTTTCCTGAGCGAGCGAGCGGGTTTTTCCGGGGCATGTGAGAAGGCAGGGATCGTCTTCATCGGCCCTTCCGCAAGCGCGATGCGGAAGCTCGGCGCTAAGATCGATGCCAAGAAGCTTGCGGTCGCGAACGACGTGCCGATCGTGCCGGGTTTCTTCAAGTCGGGCGCATCTGACAAGCAGCTAAAGAAGGCGGCGAAGGAGATCGGCTACCCGGTGATGCTCAAGGCTAGCGCGGGCGGCGGTGGGCGCGGCATGCGGATCGTCCGCGACCCAGCGGAGTTCGACAGTGAGTTGAAGCTCGCGAGCGACGAGGCTCTTAAGGGGTTTGGCGACGGCGCGATGATGGTCGAGAAGCTGATCGACCGACCGCGCCACATCGAGGTGCAATTCCTGGCTGATTCACACGGCAACGTCGCGTGTCTCTTTGAACGGGAGTGCTCGCTACAACGCCGCCACCAGAAAGTCGTCGAGGAATCCCCGTCGCCGGTGATGACGAACGAGCTTTGGCAGGGGATGCGCAGCGCCTCCGAGCGGCTTGTGAAAGCGAGCGGCTACGTCGGCGCGGGGACGGTCGAGTTCATGTTCGACGAGTCGAGCGGCGAGTTCTACTTCCTCGAGGTCAACGCGCGGCTGCAAGTCGAGCACCCGGTTACAGAAGCGATCACGGGCGTCGACCTCGTTCAGTGGCAGATCAAGATCGCAAGCGGGGAAGAGCTTGCCCTTTCCGAGAAGCTGATGAAAGGCGACCGCAGCGCGATCAGCGGCCACGCGATCGAGGCGCGGATCATCAGCGAAGACCCAGCGAAAGGGTTCATGCCGAGCATCGGCAAGATCGTCGGCTGGGCCGAGCCGCTGACCGACGGCGTGCGGGTGGACACGGGGTTCGAGGCTGGCGCCGAGGTGTCACAGTTCTACGACTCGTTGCTCGCGAAGGTGATCGCGCATTCAAACGACAGAGCCGGCGCAATTGCGAAACTCGACGCGGCCCTGCAAGACTTCCACGTCCTCGGCGTGACCACGAACATCGCGCTTTTGCTCGATGTAATCGATCACGAGGGCTTTGTCGCGGGCCGATTCGACACAGGGTTCCTCTCGCGGGAGTTCGGCGAGTGGTCAGGCGGATGTGACGTTCCAGAAGAGCTAGGCAACATCGCTGCCATGGCCGCTGTTTCCACGAACGGTAAGGATGCGGAGTCGAAGTCAAAAGCCTGGGAAACTACGGACTCGTTCCGGATTGCGCATACTTGATGGCAACGGTACTGCGGTTTCCCTCGTACCTGGATGGAGCACAGATGGAGCGGTACTTTAGCGAGGAACAGGTCGGTGAGATAATCCGCATGGCGGCGGAGAACCAAGCGCGCCATCGACGGGCGGGCACGCCAGGCCGACCACCTTCGCGGTAGGCTTGCGAAATCGGGGATACCGTTGCCGGATGCCGGAGAAAATGTCGAAGAATCGCGTATTCAGTGAGCAGGAAGCCAGCGAGATCATGCAGCGCGCCGTGCGCTTGCAGGAGTCGTCCAGCACCGGTGAGGGCTACACGCCCGGCGTCACGATGGACGAGCTGGTTCGTATCGCCGAAGAGGCAGGCATCGACCCGAAGTTCCTCGAAAGGGCGGCGAGCGGCGTCGATACCGAGGAGAAGTCGACCCAAGGAGTATTCAACCTATCGGAGGAGTTTGAGCGCGTCGTCGAGGGCGAGATAGATCCCGAGGATTTCGACCAGATTCTACACCTCGTGCGCCGGAGCGGCAAGGGCGGTATGTCGCAGGTCGGACGCACTCTAACGGGAATGGGTTATGTCGGTGTTCATGTAGTACACGTAGACGTCGAGAGCCGCAAAGGGAGGACGAGGATCAAGGTTCGGTCCTCGCCGCTGACGGCGTACTTCATTGCTCTCCACGGACCGTTGATCGGGAGCTTTCTTGCGCTGATGTTCAACATAGATGCTGGCAGACCGTGGCTGGGTTTCGCAATTGCTGTCGGCCTGATGACAATCGGCGGGAGCGTCTTCAAGTCGCTCATCAACGCTGGCAAGCGTGCGGCAAAGAAGCTGACCGGCCAGATCGTGGAAGTCGTCGAGGAAGAGGTCGATACGTTGAGGGTAAACCTGGCGGAGAAGGGCGAAACTGCGCCCGCAAAGAGGGCAGAGATTCGTCAAGACCGCACGCGCGATTAGAGGTTTCCGAGTACCGCTTCTAACTGGATGTTCGAAGATCGCAGGTGCGCGCACAGCGACCTTCCGACATTGCGCAGTATCTTCACTCCGATCGTCGAATCTTCGTCGAGAAGAGCGTTCAGTTTCTCGCCACAAAGGCAGAGGAATCGCGAATCGCCGTCGCTGATGACCGAGGCTGTGCGTGCTTGCATCTCGAAAAGGCCCATCTCACCGACGATGTCGCCCGGCTTGAGCCGAGCAATGAGGTCGCCCGAGTCGGTCGTTACGCGCGCCTTGCCCTCGATGAGAATGTACACGTCGCAGGCGTCGTCGAACTCCCGCAGTACCTCTTGAAGATCAGCAAAGGTCATCTGCTCTGAAACCTCAGCGACCCTGTTCACCTGCTCGTCGCTGAGGTCGTTGGTCAGATAGCTTCCTTTCAAGATGTCGAAGTTATTCATGGTGGACCGGCGTCAAAAGAGAATGTACCACCGAGGGGTGCGAATCTCACTTCTGAAACAGTGATTTGAGGATAAAGAACAGGTTGGCCGGGCGCTCAGCCAAACGCCTGCTGAAGTACGGGTACCAGGCCGCGCCGTACGGGATGTAGATTCGGACGTTGTACCCCTCCTCGAGCAGCTGTCTCTGCAAGTCGCGCCGGACGCCGTAGATCATCTGCCACTCGAACCGTTCGCTTGCGATGTTCTCCTCCTTTATGAACTGCTTGAGCTGCTCCACGATCCGCAAGTCGTGCGTTGCGATTGCCGGGTAGTTGCCGTGTCGTAACAGCGTCTTAGCTTGCTCGACGTACTGCTCGTCGACTCTATACTTCTCTTGATGCGCTACCTCGGCCGGCTCAAGGTATGCGCCCTTGACAATGCGCACGCGCGCCCCGAGCTCGATCATGTGCGCGACGTCCTCCGAAGTGCGCAGCAAATAGCTCTGCAAGACCGTTCCGCAGTTCTTAAATTCCTTGAACAGCCGATCGATGATGTCAACGGTTCGTTGCGTGTACTCGCTGGCCTCCATGTCGGCTCGCACAAAGATGTCGCTGTCCTTCGTCGCAGTGAGGATTTTACGGTAGTTCGCTTCCGCGACCTCGTCGCTCAAGTCCAATCCAAGCGCGGTGAGCTTCACCGAGATGTTCATCCTGTCTTTCGATGGAGAGGCTGCGATCATCTCGGCCATCTTGAGGTAAGTGTTAGTTTCACGGTCAGCCTCTTCGGTTGTCTCCACGTTTTCTCCGAGCAGATCCATCGATACGAGGAACCCCTTGTCAACGTACTCTTCGCCGATGCGCAACGCTGTGTCCAAGTCTTCGCCGGCGATGAACCGCTTGACCAGGGAACGAAAGAGGAACGATCTTGTCACGAGCCGCTCGATCGGGCTCCACCCGGCGAGTTTGAGGACTAGGGCGCGGAACATGATTTGATTCGCGCCGCGATTGTACTACGGCGACTGTTCAACTCGCTGGGCCAGCCGCCGCGACGGTCAGGGCGAACGATCGAAGTATCTCCTCGATTTCCGCGATGCTGCTGCACCGACTCAGTTTTCCCCGTATCTCCGCCGCACCGCGAACGCCCTTGATATAGAGCGGAAGTTGACCGCGAAGCGCGCGCACGCCTCTCAGCTCGCACTCCGTTCGCTCCGCGTTCGGCAGCGCGAGCACGTCGTCGTACGATCCAAGGCCCGCGCGATGAGCGACCATCGACTTCGCGTGCTCGATGGCGACGTCCGTGCGCTCTTCAAGCGATGGCTCGACCGGAGGGCTATCGCCCGTCAATCCAGTGCGGATCTGCGCAAGTCGCCACGGGTTGCTGATCGCCGCGCGCCCGACCATGACGCCGTCGCACCCGGTCTGATCCAGCATCTTCGCGGCATCTTCGGGCGTCTTGATGTCGCCGTTGCCGATGAGCGGAACGTCCACGGCCTTGCGAAGCTGCTCAATGAGCTTCCAGTCGGCTTGCCCCTCGAACCCCTGCTTTGCAAACCTCGCGTGCAGAGTGATCATCTGCGCCCCGGCATCCTGAAAACGGCTGCACAGATCGGGCGCCGCGAACAGCGACCAGTCCCAGCCAGCGCGAACTTTGACGGTGACCGGGACCGACACTGCCGCGACCACCGCGCTAACGATCTGAGTCGCGAGGTCAGGGTCTTTCATGAGCGCAGCGCCGGAGCCCGTGCGACAGACCTTCGGCACCCAGCAGCCCATATTGATGTCGACAAGATCGGCCCCCATCTCGACGGCCACTCGCGCTGTCTCCGCCATGACGTCCGGCACTCCTCCGAAGATCTGAATCCCCAACGGCCGCTCGTCGTCGGCGACTTGCATCTTGTCGCGAGTCTTGAGCGCTCCGTGGTGGATCGCCATCGCCGAGATGAACTCCGTGAACATCAGGCCAGGACGACCGATGCGCTTGGCGATCCGCCTGAACGGCTGGTTGGTGACGTCCTCCATCGGTGCGAGCAACAGCGGCGGATCGACGGTGATGTCGCCGACGGTAAACGGCTTGTACGCGGTTTGTCTGCTGTTCGGCATGCGCTGCTCACTCATGGTGCCACAGGTCTGAGCACCAAGTTCCGCGTGGCGGGACCGCCAGAATCTCTCCCTCAGCCCTGATTCGACGTGCCATTCTCGCTTTTGGGTTGACCTGCGCCCCCAAGGCCGCGCAGAATCCGATCCTAGAGCGAGCATGAGCAAGAAGACACTCAACGTTGGGCTGATCGGTTACCAGTTCATGGGCAAGGCGCACAGCAACGCCTACCGGCAGGTCAATCGGTTCTTCGACCTTCCGATCCAAATCAGGATGCACACTCTGTGCGGCAGGTCAGAGTCGGGTGTCAGTGCGGCCGCGGGTGCGCTAGGTTGGGAAAACTGGGGGACAAGTTGGGAGAAAGTTGTGGAAAGCGCGGAAATCGACGTGATCGATATCGCTACGCCAGGCAACTCCCACTGCGAAATAGCCGTTGCCGCCGCTGAGGCAGGGAAGATCGTCTTCTGTGAGAAACCGCTTGGAAACACGCTTGCCGACGCCGAACGCATGCTCAATGCGGTCCAGAAGGCCGGTGTCCAACACTCCGTTTTCCACACCTACCGCAAGGTTCCGGCGATAGCGCTGGCCAAGAGCATGATCGAAGACGGCGTCTTAGGTGAGTTGCACCACTTCAGGGGCGTCTACCTCCAGGACTGGATTGCGGATCCGAGCTTCCCGCTGGTGTGGCGATTGCAGCGAGATGTAGCCGGCAGCGGTGCTCTTGGCGACATCGGCAGCCACACCGTTGACCTCGCTCGATACTTGGTCGGCGAGATTGACGAAGTCGTTAGCAGCATGCACACGTTTGTAAGGAAACGGCCTAAAGTTGGACAGATCGACGACCACATGGGTGCTCGAGCAAGCGATGAGATGGGAGAAGTCACGGTCGATGACAGCGCGATGTTCTTGGCGAGGTTTGTCAACGGGGTACAAGGAACGTTTGAGGCGAGCCGGTTCGCGGTCGGTCGGAAGAACCACAACAGATTTGAGATCAACGGCAGCAAAGGGTCGATCGTATTCAACCTCGAACGGATGAACGAGCTGGAGTATTTCGACAATACTGCCGACGAAGACCGCCGCGGGTTCTCACTGATCCAGACGACGGAAGCGCATCACCCGTACGCCGGCAACTACTGGCCGGTCGGCCATATCACCGGCTACGAGCACACGTTTGTGAACCTAATTGCGGACGCTTTGGCGTCGATCGACTCTGGCACGGAAATCTCGCCCAACTTCGTCGACGGGTACGAGAATCAGCGCGTACTAGACGCCGTCGAGAGGAGCCACGCCACCAGAAGCTGGGTGAAGCTGCAGGGCAGCTAGGCGACGTCCTTCTCTTGCTTTGGCTGTCGGATTGCGCACGCCAGAATCCGGATCGCATTGCGGAACACAGGCGTATCGTGCTCTGTGCTCTCAAGGCACCGCATCAGGATTTCAAACGCTTCTTCGTGTGAAAAATCTATGAGTACCCTTCGTTGATCGCCGTCCATCGCAACCCCATTCTCGGCAGAATTGTGAGTTGCCTGTACGATTTACTGAAACCCAGCAAGAATACGTGCGTCTTTGCCATTGGGAGTACCGCCACCGTCCCGCAGGTTCAGCGGGTTTTGGCGAGCAGGGACAAACTGCCGATTCAGGCTGTGTATTGGTTGAAAATCGGACATAATATGGGTAGGAAGCGTCGTTGAACGTGGCTTGGTACACCTCCGTCCGGGCTATCGCATTGGCCGTACTGGCTTCGCCGATTTTGGCGATCGCCCAGGTAGGCATGCCTGGCAACGGCGCCGATCCTGGTCTGCGAGTTCCGTTTGAATTAGGCGGACGCAACTCCATGGACTTGATTCCGCTCAGTGCTGGGCGAGTCCTGTACCCCCTCCGCTACGCATTTGTGAAGGCCGGATCGGAGCGCGTGATTTTCGGCAGCCAAGTCTTGATTCGGAACAAGGATTACTCCATCGATTACGCTGCTGGCACGATCATGCTGATGCGGCCTGGCTCGATTGGACAGACAGTGTCGGTGTACTACCGCTACGATCACAAGGCGAAGCAGTCCGGCATGTTCTCTGGCGCACGGTCTCAGGACGGCTTGCAAGGGATGAGGATCGAGTTTGCGCCCAACAACGCATTCTTGCTCGGACTAGGATTCACCGAGCGCCTCAAAGACGGGACGGTTCTCACATCGAACGTGTACGGCCTGTCCAATTCGTTCTCCTTCGGCGGTGGATCGACTATCAGCGGCCTGATGATGATCGGAGAGCGCCTAAGGTCCAACGGCACGAGCATGATGGGCAACTACGGGGACGGTCGGCAACAGACCGATGAAGGGCAAGGGCGGGCGATCGTCCAAAACCTTCAGATGAACGCGCTCGGCGGCAAGATCACCGCTAACTACCAAGACATCGACAGACAGTTCGCTGGCTTCCAGTCGTTCGCCGGCGGAGGGTTCGATGCCAAGGCGATCGATGCGTTCAAGAGGGAGCGCGGCCTCAAGCGCAACGGCTTAAGCCTTTCGGACATCGATTTTGGAGCGCTGAGCTTCAGCTCCGGTTTTCGCACCGTGGGGGACGCTAACGGTTCCATCGACTGGCGAAGCTACGGGTTGAAGTCCGGTGATTTCAGCTTCAGCTGGAGCGGTCAGAAGGTCGATCGTGGATTTGAGCGGTTTGCGGATATTAAAGGTCGTGAGGGCGACTGGAAGCAGCTCAAGAAGGAAGCGGGCTTGGACCGCCAGGCGATGAATATGGCGCTGGGCTTCGGTTCCGGCGAGCTAACATACCGACGGTTCACGGTCGATGATGACCAGGGTTTGGGCGGCGTCTTCGACCAGGCGCTGTCGCTCGTCTCACCTTGGGCAAACCTAACCTACACCTCGCAAAGCGTGGGTTCTGCGTTTACGCGCTTCTCAAGCTTGCGTCCCGGCGATTTCAAGGAGTTCGGCACCAACCCAGGGCAACTCGGAAAGGAGCGGGGTGTCAGCAGAGAGGCGCTCTCCCTCAGCAGTCCCGCCTTCGGAGCGCCGTTCAACTTCCAGCAGAGCAAGCTGGGCACCGGTGAGGGAAGCCTTGAGACCCAGTCGCTCGCCGTCAAGAGCGGCCCCTGGGAGTTCCGGCACAACAGGCTTACCGTCGATGACGGCTTCAGTAACATGCGTGCGTTGACTGCGCTGGAGCAACAAGCGTCGCTGAACATGATCGCGGATATGCTCAAGCCAGGCGCCAAGCCGAACAGGAAGGACAAGAACGCTTTCTTGCGAGGCCTCGGTCTGAATCGGCGTTTAAGCCGCTTGTCTTACACCGTTGGAGACACGAGCCTGAGGCTCGACCGAGTGGCGATTGCAGGAGGCGGCGGCGGCGCAGTGAGCGACGGGGTCCATTTTGCAAACGGCAAGTACACTCTGAACTATCGGAGCACTGGCGTCGGGATCGGCTTTGACGCCGTTCGCGACCTGACGTTCAGCGAGCAAGCTGTCGTTGGTGTCACTCCTGGGTTGGGCAAGAGCGATTTCAGCTTTGCAGCGGAGCTTGACGCCAACCGTTCATTGAGCTTTAATCGAATGAATGCGGAGGACTTGACCGGCGGAGCCTCTCGCGAGTCTTTGGCGTACAAAGACAAGGGGTTTGAACTCGCCTACGTTAGAAGAAACGTAGGTAGCGACTTCGACGCTGTTGGAACCCTGATGGATCCCGAGCGCAACCTGTTGCGCAGCCTCATGGGTTACGACCAGACGAGCTTCATCGCAAAGTGGCAAGTGCTCTCATCGCTCAACCTGAGCTTGAATTGGACGTCTGCGTCGAACGAGGAAGACGGCCTGAGCCAGGGCTTCCGCGAGTCAAAGTTGGACTGGAGCGTCGATGGCAACACGGAGTTCTCAGTTTTCAGAAACGAAGCGAATGTCGCTGATCCGGAGAGCATGACCGTCGATCAGATGTTCAACCAGTACAGGCTCTCCCGTCGCCTAGGCCGTTTCGGCTCGTTGACGTTGATCAACGAGGAGCGCAGATACGACGGCGAAGAGGAAGAGCAGTCGAACTCTATCAAGAACAAGCTTATTTACAAGACCAAACTGACGAACAACTCGACTCTGCAGACCGTGCACAGCGAGACCAAATTCGATGACGGATCGCGCGAGACGTCGATGATCAATACGCTGGAGACAGAGGTCGCCAGGGGCGTCAGCGTGCAGGTAAGCGATACGAAGGTCAACCGGCCAGGCGAAGAAGTCGACAGTTCCAAGCAGGACTACGGAATCAAAATCGACCTCGGCAACGATATCGAAGTCAGCTACGCCTACAACCGAAACCTCAAGAGCGCTTCGGACGGTACGAAGAAGACCAACTTCAGCATGACGCCGGGAGAGCTGGCCGGCATCAAGGTCGGACAGCTGAAGTATCTGCACGAGGGCTGGGACGGCCAACGCGATCACTACGTCGGTGGCGTCAACCTCGCCAACGTCGCGCCGCTGACGATCGGCCCGATGTCGAACGTGAACTTTTACTATTCGGCGGACACCGAGCGCGACATGAACCGTTGGAAGCGCGAACGCAAGACGTTCGGCTTTGAAGGAAGCCTTTTCGGCCTCGACATCGGCTACGCCTACTTGAGCGTTATCAATCCAGCGACCAGCGAGCGGTCGATCGACCGCGTGATGTCGCTGTCGAGCGGCGTTGCCGAGGGTGCATTGCTGAGCTTCGAGTTCAACTACGATCTTCGCACCCAGCCGGATAACAAGAACGTGATGATTCGCGACTTCAAGTTTACGGTCAGGCCGCACAAGGACTGGGTTTTGGAGAACGAGATCATCACGAACCCGCTCAAGCAGCAGAAGAACGCGGTGTTGGGGTCGATCGCGCAGGACACGCGAGTCAACAAGTGGAAGATCGGCTACATCGGATCGGATTCGCTCAAGAGCAGTTTTGTATTCGAGGAGATCCGCAACGATCGCACTCAGCAGTTGAGTCGCGACATCGGCGTCGACCTGACGCTCTTCGCCAACAACCCGTCCCCGCTCAAGCTTAGCTACAGAGTATCGCAGCGCGACAAGGGGCAGCGGACGACGCGGCACCTGATCTCACTCCAGTTCGATCAGCATCCTGGTGAGAATCAGACGCTCAGTCTGTTCGTCGGCAACGAGAACTGGAGCGATGGCCGACCGAGCAACGGACCGTTGCGCAATTGGCGTCTTCGACTGGACTATTCGCTGCGGTTTTAAGCCTCGCTAGTTCGAGCGTGCAACGCGACTGCTTTCAACCGTGCGTAGATTCTGCAAGCCAATCCAGCCTTCGCTCGTCAAGTCCACGAGCCTAAACACGACGATCCTGCCCCTGTATTCCGTCATGTCCCACGTCACTGCCTCAGGACTGTTGCTCACCTTCTTCGCAAGCAGCAGCGGTTCGTCGGTCGATACGTCGACTATCTCAACGTACAGCTTGGTGTTCAAACTTCCCAGGAGATCGTATTGAACAGCGTCAGCTTGGACAAGGAACGGCCTGCTTTCGATGGTGCCCTGCAGAGAGTCTGCTTGCCCGCCGAAGCCATCGTCCGCCGTGCTCAAGAGCGGCTGATCGTTAAGGAACGCACCGCCGACGGTAGTGGTCGCAAGGTCGCCGGTTCGCCGCCAACCGCTGGGCGGCGGAGCAAGAAGCTCGCTCGGAGCGTCGATGTAGACGTTTACCGGCCCGTAAGCCAACTGCGTGTCCTTGTAGCTGCCTTCAAACAATACCGGGCCAGAAGAGAGCAACTTTGCGTCGACGAATGCGCCGAAGCCAATAGGCAAAAGCTGCGCCGCTAGCACGCTGCCGTCGCCGAACGTGAACGTCCCGCGTAAATCTGACGCTCCGCCAACTGCCACGAACGTCGGCGTGGCGATCACGACAGGCTGTCCCTCGTGCGCCGCTACTTTAATCGACCTGATTCCGATAGACGGCGGCGGGGTCACAATCGGCGTTCGGACGCCCATCAAGTCGTCCACCAGCTCGACGATGAACGAAGCTTGATACGATCTAGGATTGCGGGTCAAGGCGCTGACGATGCCATTGCGTTCTGCGGCGAGGCCGTCGATTCCCACGCCCCAGCCACTGCTATGGATATAGAACGCGCCGTACTCTGCGGCAACATCCGCAAGGCACGCGATCAGTTGGCCCGCACCGGTGGAAGGACCTCGCCAGTCGCCTATGCCCGCCGAGAAGTCAGGGAAAACGCTTGACACAACTCGACCACCGCGATACTGCCCCGGCAAAGTAAAGCCGTTCAGCATATTCGTCCCAAAGTACATGAGGCCGAGATTGGCGCGGACGGCAGCAACTCCGCGCTCGAAAAGAACGCGATCTCCCAAACCAGCCGCAGCATAGAGAATCGTCGGCGCGAAGACTGCTTGCCGCGACTCAGCGATCGCCGTAGAGCTCATGAAAGCCCCGAACGGGTCGTAGCTCTCAGCGCCGGGCACGGACCACACGCTTTGGCGCAGCAAAGCTCGCTGGAGCAGTCGCCGAGCCAGCTCTTTGTCGCCAAAGTCGCTCCTCAAGAGGGCTAGCGCGAGAGCGAAGTTCTCGGTGCTAGGCTCCACGACTTGCTGCAACGCCTCCTCTGCGAGCGACTCGAGCGTTTCGGCGTTGTTCAACTGCCAGGTCATGATTCTCGCCATTTCAACCGATGGGCCGGCGCCGATGCCGATCAGTCGCTCGCTCATGAACAGCGCACTCAGCGCGGTTGCGCGCCGTGACCTCAGGCCCTCCTGGATTAGCTCGACTCGCCTCTGTATTTCGTCGATTCGCGGCGCATCAGGAAAGTCCTCAGCAATTCTGTTCAGCCAAATCCCGGTCTGAGCAAGACCGTCGACGTCCCACTCCTCTTGCCTCCAGGACTTTGACGTCATGTTGAACACCGTCGCCGCTTGATCGGCGCCGATCGGAGCCGAAAGTGCGAGATTCACCATCTCGTCTGCCATCGTCACCCAAGACCCTTGGAGCAAATTGACGCCCCACCAACGGACTCCCCATGCGACGCGAACCGAGTTCGCATCAACGGAAAGAGTCGCATTTCCCGTGCTCGAAACCAGGGCGCGCATCTGAACTCCGTCGATCTCAGCGGTCCACCAGGCGTCCGTCGCACCGGATTCGAGGTTTGGCATCGTCTCGTCAGGGAAGATCGGGAATCCCATTGCCCGCTTCGAATAGAACTGGAATGGAGCGGTCTGAGGAAGCGGTAGGTCTAGCCGCTTGCGGCCATACGTCTCCCACAGGAAATCTCCGACGAACGCGACCGGGTCGACGGAGCGGGGCGTTAGGATCAGGTCGAAGGAGAGTCGCAGTTCGCCGGGTACAGACCTCGGTCTTTGGTCGATCGCGTACGTTCCGTCATCAGCTCTATTGGTCCAGGCGTAGCCGACCGCGATAACTGCGCCCGCTGCGAGTCCGCCTGAGGCGTCGATCTCAAGCGCAGAGGGCATTGGCCGATACCGCGCCAAGTAAGTGAGGTCGGGGATGACCGCCATGCCAAATTCGCCCCGGCTCAAAATAGCGTGGGGCGCAGAGAACATCACGTCGGGGATGACGGCTTTCTTCGCCGACCCAAACGCGGTGAACGCCTCCGCTGGCAGCCGTCCGCCGCCGGGAGGCAGGAAAGCGTAGCCGCTCATGAACTCAGATATCCGTTTCGGCGTTGGCCCGAGCTGCAATCGAGAATCGACTCTGAACACGGTCCCCTCGGACGGGACGGAGATTGTTCGCTGCACGTTCTGGCCGCGAAGCAGAATGTCGTTGCCCTCTGACCGGACGATGAAGAACAGAGACTGCGCGATACCGCGCGATCTCGCCGGCTCTTTGGCCAGGGCAGAAGGGTGGCTAAGAGAGGTGGCGATCAGCGAACCGGTCTCGCGACTGCCGAGGTAGTACTCCTCGTGCAGTTTGCCGTCGGTGCGGACGATCCTGACTCCGGCGTCGGCGCCGAACAGCTCTAGTACTACGTCGCTCCGCGAGA
This sequence comes from Armatimonadota bacterium, assembly GCA_022563855.1. NCBI lineage: Bacteria > Bacillati > Armatimonadota > Armatimonadota bacterium. The sequence goes on along the minus strand of JADFMN010000001.1, from coordinate 457,612 downwards.
CGTTCGCAAGAGCAATGAGGGCGATTGAGATCACAGGACGTATTCTATCAGCCTAGATCGTGCAAGCGGTCCCTAAATTGGGCAGCTTAGGGCTGCGCTGCCAAACGCCGAGCGGAAAAGCCCAGGTCTCGCCGTGCTATTACCCAGTAGGAATGCCGCCAGCAAATGCTGTGCTGGTAAAAACCCTGCCAGGAATTGTTCCATCGGTAGCCCTGCTGGAGTTCGGTGAAACACTGGCAAACGTAGGGGGAAACCGATCTCCAATGGCTTCCTGATGGTGGTATGAGGTTCTATGGGAGAGCTTAATTCAGGTTGGTTGTTATGGTTTATTCACTCGTTGCCGTCGCTATTGCGCTGGCTTCAATATTCGGAGCGTGGAGTTTGACTAAGGAGGCTCTCAAGCGAGAGTCTGAAGGTTAGAACCGCTTAGGTGGTCTCTGTCAAAGTTTCCTCATCTATTCGAAACGTTAGTCCTTGGTAGCGGCCCCCGGAGACCCCGGGGGCCGCTAATTTTTAAGCGCGACGTCCAAACGGGCAGCTCGTTTCAACGCTCTTTATACTCCTCAGGCCAAATGGATCGTGCGCGGCGCTGTGGACCACCTTCTTCGTACCGGCAAAAGGCTTGCAGACCGTCTGGCCAAATCTGTTCCAGCATGCGATCGACGTCGGAATCGGCCTAGGCATCAGCGCGAAGAGCGTTTTGCCAGCATCGCGAGCGTAGCTCTCCGACTTTTTGGCGAACGCCGTCTTCGTCCAAACCGCCAAACAGTGCAAGTACCCTTATGCTTCCTTCAGTATTTATGTAGACATATAACTACTGTCATGTTTACACTCAGTGCAAAAGGGAAAATTCGTCCACAAATCATGCGCAATTATGAATTGGTGTCCCAGTAAAATGGTTGCTGGGTGGATGGTTGATACATGGATTGTGGAGACCTGACCCTCCGGGCGGGGTGTCCGGAAATCTTGAAGACGGCGGCCGGTGCCACGGAAGGTGCTGGCCGCAGTCGGCTCAGACCAATAAGCAATGCCAGGCGAGACCGATGACGCTACGAAAAGATACCTTGTTGGCACCGACGAGGCGACTATTGACGACAAAGGAAGGCTCCTTGTCGGCAAGAAGAAGCGTGAACGCCTCGGAGAAGGGTTCGTGATCTCTCTCGGCGACACCGGATGCCTGGTCGCTTATCCAGCCGAGACCTGGAAGGAGATGGTCACGGAGATCCTCTCGAACTCGAGCATCAATCAAGGGCGGCAGCAGTACACGAGGCTCGTCGTCGGCAACGCTGAGGACGAGCTCAACTTCGACCGGCAGGGCAGGATCGTCGTGCCGATCAAATTGCGCGAAGCAGCGAAGTTGCGGGGCAAGGTCGTTCTGGTCGGGTTGTTGGACCGCATGGAGATTTGGGCGAAGGAGGAGTATGAGAGGTTCCACGCTGATCCCGACGGCTACGGCAAGGAGCGGCGCGAGGCCATCGAGCGGGCGTACATGAAGATGACCGGGAGGGACGCGATTTGATCGACCAGCGAACGCACGAGCCTGTGATGACCGAGGAGGTCATGGAGCATCTGAGCCTCAAGCCAGGAGCGGTCGTCGTCGACGGCACCGTCGGCCTGGGAGGACACAGCTTGGAAATGGCGGCTCGGATCGCCCCCGAAGGAATCCTGCTGGCTTTCGACTGGGACGAGCAGATGCTCGATGTGGCGAAGGAGCGCCTGAGCAAGATCGAGCACGTGGAGGTTCGCTTCTTCCATTGCGACTACCGACGGATACCGCAAGTCGTGACGGATGTTGGGCTGACCAGAGTCGATGCGATTCTGCTCGACATGGGCTTGAACAACGCGCAGATCGAGGACGACAGTCGAGGGATGAGCTTCCGTCGCTCAGGGCCGCTCGACATGAGAATGGACAGATCGTCTGGCCAGCCCGCGAGCGACTTGGTGAATGAATGGAGCGCCGCAGAGATCGAGACCGTCTTGCACGACTACGGCGACGAAAACTGGGCAAAGAAGATCGCGCAGGTAATCGTCGACCGGCGCAAGCTGAACAGGCTCGAAACGACCGACCAGCTCGTGGATTGCGTTCTGGCAGCGATCCCTGCTGCAAAACGGCAACGTGGGATTCACCCGGCGACGCGGACGTTCCAGGCGATTCGTATCGCGGTCAACGGTGAGCTGGAAGGGCTGATCGAAGCCGTCGAACAGGCTGCGCAATGCCTAAGCCTTGGTGGGCGCATGGTCGTGCTGACCTACCACTCCGGCGAAGATCGAGCGGTCAAGCGCGCGTTCAGATCGCTCTCTGAGAGCGACGAGTTTTCATTGCCGTTCAAGAAGCCGCTGATTCCGTCGCAGTCGGAAGTAGCCAGCAATCCCAAAAGTCGAAGCGCGAAGCTTCGCGCAATACACAGAGTACGCATATCACAGGAGGCAGCATGAGCGCAGTACCATGGATTCAAGGTAAATCGTCGTCGTATCCCCGTGCGAGGAGGCGCAACCAAACCACGCGCACAGTCGTGAATACGGCGCCGCGAGTCAACGTGATCGCGGTTGGGCTCGCCCGCATCTTGGCGTTCGCGGTGCTCGCTGCGGCCTCGTACGGGATTTCGTCTCTGCTCGGGCACTCGAAGACCGAGACTGCCTACCGCGATCGGATGGCTGCCGTAAGTCGGATCGAATCAGCCCAGCGCGACGTTGAGAAGCTGCAGAAACAAGTTTCAGCGCTCACGGCGCGGCAGTCAATAGAGCGGTGGGCGATGGCCAACGGACTGTATCAGCCTAGCGACATCATGTTGATGAGCGGCGGTGAGAATGCCGAAGCGGAAACGCGCTAACCCGGACAGCAAAGCGCGCATTTACGTATGCGCGGCAGTCGTCACGCTTGCGTTTGGCGGGGCGATGTTCTCTCAGGCCAGGGCGCAGCTGATTCTCCGCGACGACGTGCTCTCTCGAGACAGCCCGTGGTCGGGGAAGAGGAGCAGCGCCCCGACTACGCCGCAGATCGGAGCGATCATCTCATCTGATGGACAGATTCTCGCAGAAACCGAAAACGTCTATGAGTTCTCACTGTTCTATGACCGCCTGCCGCACAGCCCGACGTTTTTCATGGAACTGTCTGAGGCGACCGGTTTCTCGGCGTCGGACCTGCAGTCAGGAGCGTGGTCGAGTCGAAAGAGCTGGCGCGCGGACCGCCTGCTGAACAACGGCCAGAAGTCGATGGTCCGCCGGATCGCTACCAAGTGGCGAGCGGACGGTGTGTCCCTGCTTGCCATCGGTTCGAGATACTATCCGCTGCTGGAAGCCGCCAGCGGAGTCATCGGAAGGGTTGGGGCGGACGGTCCGGTGAACGGGATCGAGCTTGAACAGGCAGCGGCGCTGCGAACGAACGACATCACGCTCACGATCAACTCGGAGCTGCAGGTTGCCGCTCACACCGCCGTCCGGCATGCGGTCGAGATCAACAAGGCGGACTCAGGCACCGCGATCGTGATCGATCCTACGACCGGCGACGTTCTGGCGATGGTGAATTGGCCGTCGTTCAACCCGGAATCCGTAACAGATCCGTCACTGGACTACAACACCGCGTACATGGCGCAGTTTGAGCCGGGGTCCACGTTCAAGATTCTTACGCTGGCCAAGGCGATCGACTCGGGTGCGATCAGAAGAGACAACAGCCTGGTCTGCGACGGGAGAATCACGGTCGGCGGCCAGGCGTTGCGGTGCGACGAACACGGCGGCTCACGCGCGCACGGAACTGTCGACAACGAGAAGGCGATCGCCCGGAGCTGCAACATCAGCGCAGCGCAGTGGTCGATGGCGGTCGGAGTTGATGGAATGCGAGACTTCATTGCAACCCTCGGCATTCTCGCCCCGCCGGGGATCGGACTACCTTCCGAGAAGGGTTCGCGTTTCAAACAGAATCCCGGCAACGCGACCAGGCAGATCGCCGAGCTTGGATTCGGCCAGTCGATCGGCGTACCGGCTATCTTGATGGCGAACGCATTTGCCGCGTTGGCGAACGACGGACTCCGAATGAAACTTCGGCTGATCAAGTCAGTCGGCAAACGCGAGACGCCTGTCGAATCAGCAGAGCGCATCGTGTCTGCGGAGGCGGCAGCGTACGTTCGCAAACTCATGGAATCGGTGATTCACGAGGAGTACGGCACCGCCGATCAGCTCATGATCCCGGGATACCGGATCGCTGGAAAGACGGGCACTTCGCAGAAGATCGGCACGGCGGTCGGGGGCAACATCTCGAACTTCGTCGGATTCGTTCCGGCTGGAAAGCCGCGCGCGGTGATCTACGTCGTTATCGACAACCCTAGAGCAGGCCAGATCTATGGCGGCATCGTTGCTGGGCCGGCGTTCAGGGAAATAGCCCTAGCCGTCATCGACCAGCTTGAGATTCCCCGTTCACCTCAACCTGCTGAAACGTCGGATAGTCAAGAATGAGCCACCCCACTGCGCATGCCCTGTTCTCGGAAACGGGCGTTGCCGTACGTGAATCGTGGGGCAACGCCGAAGTTCAGTCTGCGACGGCAGATTCGCGCACCGTTCAGGCCGGGGCGCTGTTCGTCTGCATGCCGAGCGAAAACCGCGACAGCCACCAGTTCATCGAGCAGGCCGTTTCAAGCGGTGCGGTCGCGGTTCTCGCTCATTCCCAGGAAGGATTTCAGAGAGCGGTAGGCTTTGGTGTCGCATCGGCGTGGATCGATCCCAAACAGCCGGACTTCAACGTCTCGGTCGCTGCGATCGTGAAGCTCGCGTACGGTGATCCGTCGGCGAAGATGCGGATGATTGGAGTCACGGGCACCAACGGCAAGACGACCACCGCATGGATGATCAGGGACGCCTTGGTCGAGATGGGGCGGAAGGCGACTTATCTCGGCACGCTGGGGATCGACGTACTGGGCGACCATCGAGAGTTGGCCAACACGACGCCGTTTCCGGCGGAGATGTGGTCGCTGCTGGCGGAGGCCGCAGACGCAGGCAGCGAAGATTTCTGCATGGAGGTCAGCAGCCACTCGCTGCAGGAGCGACGCGTCGCGGGGCTGGATTTCGACATTGGAGTGTTCACTAATTTGACGCAGGACCACCTCGATTATCACGGCGACATGGGGTCGTACGCCGAGGCGAAGCGGCTCATGTTCGCAGAGCATCAAGCCACGGGCTTTCGGTCGGCGATCAACATCGGCGACGAGTTCGGGCGGTCGTTGCGCGAGGACTTTGGAGCGACGGTAACGTTTGGATTAGACGACGCGGACTTGGTCGCAGAACCGTTGGAGGTTCTCGCCGACCGCTTGCGATTGAAAGCGTCGTTCGGCGGTGACGAGGAATCGTTCGGTGTTCCGGTCGGCGGGCTGTTCAACGTATGGAACGCAACGGCAGCCTTGGCCGCGCTCTTGGCGATGGGTGAGTCATTGTCCCGGTCCACCTACGCGCTTGGGCAGGTTAGCCCTGTTCCTGGCCGCTTTGAAGCGGTCCAGAGCGAGTTCGGGTTTAGCGTGATCGTCGACTACGCGCACACAGACGACGCGATGAAGAGCCTGTTGCTCTCCGTTCAGGGCCTGGAGCACAAGCGGGTGATCACCGTGTTCGGCTGCGGCGGCGACAGGGACCGGGCGAAGCGTCCGAAGGTGGCCGCAGTCGCCAGCGAGCTGAGCGACATCACGATCGTGACGAGCGACAACCCGCGGACCGAGGACCCCGCCCAGATCATACGAGACATCGAGCAGGGCTTGCTTGCGGGGAAGCCGACGCAATCGATCATCGATCGCAAAGAAGCCATCGCGGTCGCTGTGCGAGAGGCGCAGCCAGGCGACATCGTCGTGATAGCCGGCAAGGGGCACGAGGATTATCAGATCGTCGGGCGTGAAAAACTCCCGATGGATGACCGCGTGCTGGCACGCAAGGCGTTGGAGGAGCGAGGACCGTGATGCCCATCTCCGTTGACGATTTCGCGCGCCGATGCGGCGGCGTGCCGCACGGATTCTCTAGCGGCGCAAAGATAGAAGGATTCGCTTTCGACAGCCGCGATGCAAAACCGGGCGACCTCTTTCTAGCGATCAAGGGCGAGCGCGTCGATGGGCACGACTACTGTCAGGGGGCGATGGCAGGCGGCGCAGTCGGTGCGCTCGTCGAGCGATCAGTCGATTGCCCACACATCCTGGTTGCGGATCTCGTCGATGCGCTGGCAAAGTTCGCGCGCCACGCTCGGCGAGGTTTCAGCGGCCCGGTGATCGCCGTGACCGGAAGCGTAGGGAAGACGACGACCAAAGAGTTCATTGCTGCGGCGATGAGCGTGTCAGGCTCTGTGCTGAAGAACGAGGGCAACCGCAACTCGGAGTACTCGTCGCCCCTCGTTTGGGCGGAGCTGTCGCCGGAGCACAAGTCGGTCGTCATCGAGATGGGGATGCGCGGCGCCGGGCAGATCGCTCATCTGTGCAGTTTCACCAGCCCGACGGTCGGAGTCGTCACAAACATCGGCTCGGCGCACATCGAAATGGTCGGGTCGCGCGCGGCGATAGCGTCTGCAAAATCTGAGTTGCTCCAGGCGCTGCCAACCGATAGCCACGCCGTCTTACCGCAGGATGATGAGTTTCTCCCCGTGTTGCGCGAGGCCTCGGGCTGCGAAGTGATTACGTTCGGCTTTTCGCCCGAAGCAGACTGCCGGATCACGGGCTATCGTGCGCTCGATCTTCACCGTTGCGCGGTGCGAGGAAGGCTGCACTCTGATTCGTTCGAGGTGGAACTGCCGACCGTCGGTAAACACCAGGCGTTGAACGCCGCTGCCGCGATTGCGGCTGCCGGTGCAGCGGGGGTCTCCGTATCGGACGCTGTCGCTGGGCTGACGGGCGTCGATCTGCCGCCGATGCGAATGGAGATGGTGGAGCGAGACGGCGCGTTCGTGCTTCTAGACACGTATAACGCCTCGCCAGACTCGACTGTCGCAGCAATCCAAGTGGTGTGTGAAGTGCCGTGCACGGGACGCCGGCTGGCGGTTCTGGGCGAGATGCTCGAGCTAGGCGATTTCACCGAGGCGGGGCACCGGCTGGTCGGAAAGGCCGTTGCAGAAGCGGATCTCGACGGCGTGCTCCTGACAGGCGGCGCGACTGATTACATACGAGACGAAGCGACGAAGCGCGGATACCCTGCAAACCGGATTCAGTCGCTGTCTAGTCTTGATCTGGCAGAGGTCGCCAGGTATCTACAGACCGTTAACCCCGGCGATCTCGTCCTGATAAAAGGGAGCAGAGCGCTTGAGCTGGAGCGGGCGCTGACGGAGGCGGGCGTATGATCCCAATCGACGTATCCAACGTGATGACCGCCTGCGTGTTGGCGTTTGTTGCGTCGGCGGTCGTTGCGCCCGGCGTTTACCGCTTGTTGAAGAGGGTCGGATCGCGGCAGAAGATCAGCGAGCACATCGGCGAGCACGCGCACAAGGAGGGGACTCCGACGATGGGCGGCCTCATCGTACTGCTTGCCTTGCTGGCCGTGTTCATTCTGGTACCGTTTCACGACGGACTTGTGCCCGCCGTGCTCTTGCTCGGTTTTGCTTTCATCGGCTTGCTCGACGACTTCATCGTCCCTCGACTTGCGAATGGCGCGCGGGGGCTCGGGTGGAAACAGAAGCTGGGACTCCAGATACTGGTCACGGTTGGCGCGTGCTGGCTAGGCGGGGTGCGCGACTGGCAGGCGATGGCGGTTATCGTGTTCTTCATTCTGTTCTTCGCGAACGCATTCAACATTTCTGATGGAATGGACACGCTGGCAGGGGGTCTGGGGGTCTTGATGGCGTTGGGGTTTGGCGTCATCGCACTGCTCGTGTCTTACGCTCCGGCTGCAATTCTCATGGCGGCTTTGGCAGGGGCGATGCTGCCGTTTCTATTCCTCAACGCCCCACCGGCAAAGCTGTTCATGGGTGACGTAGGCGCGCTTCCGATCGGCGCCCTGCTTGGGTGGGCGTTCTTGGTCGTAGGCAGATCCAGTGAAATATATCCGGCACACCAAAACCTTTGGGCGGCGAGCATCATCGCCGGTGTGATGGCGATCGAGCTGGTGCCAGTGCCGCTGCAGATTCTGTCCGCGAAGTTGCGCGGAGGAAAGCGGCTGTTCCCCAAGACGCCGCTGCACCACGGTTTGCAGGAGGCCGGCTGGCCTGAAACGCGCGTCGTCTGGACGTTCCACTTGGTCCAAGCCGTGCTGGTCTTGGCTGGGCTGGCTGTTGTTCTGGGGGTTGGCCGATGAAGCTCGACGGCACGAGAATCGCAGTCGCTGGCATGGCGAAATCCGGCATCTCTGTGGGATTCGCGGCAAAAGAGCTAGGCGCGGCTGTCACCGTCTTCGACGAGAAGCCCGCCGATCATCCGAGCATCCTGCCAGCGGTCGATACTCTGAACGCAGCCGGTGTTGTAGCCGCGCCGGGCTGGCACGGCCACCTGTCGGACGAAGACTTCGACATGCTGGTTCTCTCGCCGGGCGTGCCGATGAACCACCCGTGTGTCGCGGATATGAAGGAGAGGGAAGTGATTGGTGAGATCGAGTTTGCCTACCGAATCACATCCGATCCGATTCTGGCGATCACGGGCACCAACGGCAAGAGCACAACGACGGTGCTGACGTGGCTGTTGCTTCGTGCAGCTGGCGTCGACGCTGTTCTCTGCGGCAACATCGCAGGGTCGGGGTACGACGAGCTGACCCTGACCGACGCCTCGATGCAGAGCGTGGACGTCCTGGTCGCCGAAGTCAGCAGTTTCCAGCTAGAGTTCGTCCAGCGGTTCCGACCGCGCGTGGCAGCGATCACGAACATTACACCGGATCACTTGGAGCGTCATGCGAGCTTCGCTGAGTACGAATCGTGCAAGTATCGACTGCTGGAAAAGATGAGTGCGAGCGACGTCGTCATCGTGAATTTAGATGAGCGCACAGTCGACCCAGATCGCATTCCGCCAGCGCCAAGAAAGATCAAGTTCGCCCCAGACGGGTTCGGCGCTACGTCGGGCGTGACGGCCAGGGCAGGAGATCGCCTGTTCCTGAGCGGAGACGACATCGCCATCGCGTCGTTGCCGCTCCTCGGTGACCACAACTTGGCGAACGCAATGATGGCTTGGGAGATGGCGGACGCATTCCTAAAGGAGCCGTCGAGCGATCAGCACGACGCCATGCTGTCTGCGCTCCTCAAGTTCACCGGGCTGGCCAACCGCATGGAGCTAGTGAGGGAGCGAGGCGGCGTGAAGTTCGTGAACAACTCCGTCTGCACAAACCCAGAGGCGATCATCGCTAGCTGTCGGGGGATCGACGGTCCACAACGGCTGCTCATAGGAGGGAAACGGAAGAACCTGGACTTCGCGCCGCTGGGAGAGTTCCTCGCCACTTCGGGAAATCCGGCGTACATCTTCGGCCCTGAGGCTGACGAACTGTCGGCGCAGATGGGAGCGGCTTTGTCGACTTTTGAAGATCTCCCGAAGGCGTTTGCAGCAGCCGCCAGCGATGCAAGCGACGGTGATTTCGTCGTGCTATCGCCTGGCTGTGCCAGCGCAGAGCCGTATGCGAACTTCAAAGAGCGGGGCGACGATTTTCGGCGACTGGTAGAGGAGTGGATCGCCCAATGAACGTCCGCAGGCTGATACCGGATCGCCCCCTGTTCGGCCTTTGCCTTCTCGCGTCGGTCGTCGGGCTGATCGCCATTTGGGACTCCGGCTACGTTCGCTCCGCCGCCGCCGGATCGTTCTTGCCGCACGAACTGAAGACGCAGTTCATTTTCTTGTTGCTCGCAGTCGGGCTTGCGCTGCTCTGCCCGCTGGTTTCGCGCAAGTCGCTGCCGGTGATCGGCGCGGTTTCGTTCGGGATCGGAGTCAGCCTGCTCCTGCTCGTCCGATACTCTCCTATGGGACATTCGGAAGGCGGGGCGAGACGGTGGCTGGTCATATTTGGACACACGATGCAGCCGTCCGAGTTCGTAAAGCTGGCAGTGATCCTATTCCTGGCCGCTGCGTTGGCCGGGCACGAGAAATGGGTCAAGCCGAAGCGCGCGATCAGGAGCCTCTGGCAGAGGCTTGACAAAATCTGGCTGCCGAAGCTCGCGCGCGGTTGGCCGCTGCTGCTCATCTTGCCCGTCCTGTACTTCGTCGAGGGGCAGCCCGACCTCGCCACGGCCGCGGTCATTGCGGTCTGCACGCTCGCCATAGTCGTCGCGGCCGGGGTGAGCTGGCGCTCTATCTCAACGATCGTCGTCGTCGCGATCGCCTTTGGAGCGGCGGCCGTATACGCGCAGCCGTACAGACTCGAGCGGTTCGCAAGGCACGAGGCGAGGTGGTCGGCCGAGAACATTCACGGCTCAGGTTTCCAGCCGGCGTTGTCGGAGTGGGCGCTGGCGCGAGGCAGCCTGACGGGCGTCGGCATTGGGCAAGGGCAGGCCAAGCAGAACCGGCTGCCCGCAGCCACGACCGACTTCGTGATGACGACCGTCGGCGAGGAGACCGGCTTAATCGGTTCGCTGGCCGTAATCCTGCTGCTGGCCGCGATCACTTGGCGGCTGATATGCCTGAGCATGCGGTCGAGCGACCGGTTTTCGTCGCTAATCCTAATTGGCATCGGCGTTTGGATCGGAGCGCAGACTTGCGTCAATATATGGATGGTCAACGCCCACCTGCCGCCGATCGGCATACCGTTGCCGTTCGTGAGTGCCGGCGGATCGAGCCTGGTTGCGCTTTGGTTGGGAATCGGTACGGCGATGAGCGTCGTGCAAAGAGTCAAGAACGAGGAGGTGTCGTCCGATGAGGCTGGCCATTACGGGTGGCGGAACAGGCGGGCACGTATTTCCCGCGCTTGAGATCGGTCGCGCGGCCCGCGCTGCTGGCTGGCAAGTCAAGTACTACGGGTCGCTGCGAGGAATCGAGGGCGGTGCGTGCGAAAAGGCGGCGATCGAGTTCGTCGGATTTGCGTCTGAGCCGATCTACCGCCTTTACACGCCTCGCGGTTGGTTCACAGCGGCGAAGATGCTGCAAGCCTCCAAAAATGCGTTGCACGAGCTAAGCATTTGGCGTCCAGACGTGCTGTTCTCGACCGGCGGATACGCGTCGGCGCCGGTCGTACACGCAGCGAGGAGGCTTGGGATTCCGTTTGTGATCCACGAACAGAACGCGGTCCCAGGCAGGACGAACAGACTTTTCTCCAAGTCTGCGAGCCGTGTTTGCACGGTATTCAAGTCTGCGTCACAGTTCTTTCCCGGCGGCAAGACCGTGCAAACAGGACTTCCGATCCGCGAGCAGTTGCGCGCAAGCGCGCAGGGTCGGCTGCCGCTCGATCAGGCTCTTGACAGCGACTCTCCGGTCGTGCTGGTGATGGGCGGCTCACAGGGCAGCGCCGTGTTGAACGACGCCGTGCTTGCTGCTGCGGTCCGCATGGTTCGAGCGGACGTTCAGTGGCTTCACATCACCGGCGAAAGCCACTACGAGAGCACGATGCGCTCTCAAGAAAAGCTTGGCATCAACGGGCGGTACACGATCAAGGCGTATCTGGACGCAGACGAGATGGCCGTCGCGTTGTTCCAGAGTTCGCTCGCAATTTGTCGGAGCGGTGCCGGGACCTTGGCTGAGCTCGCCGCTTTTCGCAAGCCGTCGATTTTGGTCCCATACCCGCGCGCGTACGGAGACCACCAGCGCGTCAACGCGCAGGAGTTTGCCGACATGAAAGCTGCCGAGCTGCTGAAGCAGGAAGACCTGCTCGCTGCATCCCTGGAAGCTCGCGTCATGGCTTGGCTGAACGACGAGGCACGGATCGAGCAGGCGAAAGCCGCGCTGGCTGAGTGGGACAGGCCCGACGCCGCCAAGCAGATATTGGCCATCCTAGAAGAGTCGGCGAAATGAGAACGAAGCACGAGAACGCCACCGCTTTCAATGACCGGTCAGAGTTGGCCGGTCACAAGTCGTTCGTTCTCGTCGGTATCGGCGGCGCTGGAATGAGCGGCGTGGCGCGGATGCTTTGCAATCGCGGCTTTACGGTTAAAGGGACGGACCTGACCGATTCGCCCTTGATCGATGGTCTTCGCGAACTCCAAGTCGAGGTCAGAATCGGCCACACGGCAGAAGTTGTCGCCGAGGGTGACGCCGTCGTGTTCTCCGACGCGATTCCGCTGGATTCTTCGCCTGAATACCAGCGAGCCAAGGAGCTTGGCTGCCCAGTGTTCCGCCGCTCGCAGTGCCTGGGCTGGATGCTGGAAGGGAAGAAGACCATCGCCGTAACCGGCACGCACGGCAAGACGACAGTGACGGGCATGATCGCCGCTGGCTTGCGCGCCGCAGGGCTCGACCCGACGATCGTCGTCGGGGCAGAGGTGCCGGAGTTCGGTGGATCCGTGATCGACGGCAAGGGAGAGTGGGCGGTTGTCGAGGCTTGCGAGGCGTACGACTCATTTCACGACTTCGATCCGACGATCGTGGTGTTGACGAACCTCGAGATGGACCACGCGGATTTTCACGGAACTTGGGAAGATCTTCGCGACTCCGTCCTTCGATTCGTGAAAAGGCTGCCCGAGGATGGAGTGCTGGTCTATTGCAAGGAAGACGAGGGCTCCTCGGAGATCGCAGAGTCATTTGACGGTGAGACACGAGGCTACGACAGACAGATGGCGCTGAATATCGGTCATCCCGAAGTCCACAAGGAGAGACTCAAGGAGATTCCGGGCACAGAAAAACACCAAGCAAGTTCCGGTCGCGGCTACGTAACTCGCACGATGCCGCTCCTTCTCTTCGGCGAACACAACTGGACGAACGCAAGCGGTGCCCTCCGAGCGATCATTGAGGCAACGAGAATGTCTGGCGAGGAGGAGGCTCTTGGTACGGTGAGTGCAGTCCAAGCCGCCGTCATTACGTTCCGTGGTGCAGATCGCCGCCTTCAGTCGTTCGCGTTCGGCGAGATCGACATCGTAGACGACTACGCCCACCACCCGACGGAAATCCGGGCGACCATCCAGGCTCTGCGCGAGAAGTACCCAGACCGCCGCCTGGTCGTCGTCTACCAGCCGCACCTCTATTCGCGCACGAACGACCTGATACCCGAGTTCGCAGAGGCGCTAGACCTCGCAGACCACGTATTCCTGACGGACATCTACCCTGCGCGCGAAGACCCGATCCCCGGCATCAGCAGCCTGCGAGTCGCCGAGCTGATGACGTCACCCGTCACGTATGTGCCTAGCCGCCATCTGCTTCCAAGGAAGGTCAACGACTTCGCTCAGCCAGGGGACGTCGTGGTCGGCATGGGCGCGGGGAACATCTCCGACTTTGCACCAGCTATGATCAAGGAGATGGAGCGACCGGAGAAGCCAAGGATCGCCGTGGTCTACGGCGGCGACAGCGCGGAGAGGGAAGTCAGCATCCTGAGCGGGCGCGAAGTTCACGCCGCGCTCACGGAATTAGGATACGAAGCGAGCCTTCTCGATGCAACAGAGCTGTTGTTGAGCGGCGGCGATCTGTCCGACCTGCAAGGCGACGCCAGGCCGGATCTTGCGTTCCTTTGCGTACACGGGACGAACGCCGAGGACGGCGCGATCCAGGGGCTGTTCGAGCTGCTGCACATCCCGTACACCGGCAGCGGAATCCTCGCCAGCGCGATCGTCATGGACAAGAGCCTGACCAAGACGATCTTACAGCGGCGCGGGATCGCCGTCCCCCCGGGCGTGCTGATCGAAAGCGAAAGCGAGCGGCCAGAGAAAATGCCTCCGCCCCCCGTGATCGTAAAACCGAACGCACAAGGATCAACCATCGGGCTTTCGTTCGTCGAGCGACAGGATCAGCTCGACGACGCGATCAAGTTAGCGTTCCGATACGACGACAAGGTGCTCGTCGAGGAGTGGATAAAAGGGGTCGAGATCGCTGTCCCGGTCGCGGGCGACACTGCGCTTCCCGTCGTCGAGATCGTTCCCGCCAGCGGCCGTTACGACTTCGAGAGCAAGTACACGCCGGGCGCGACAGAGGAGATCTGCCCGGCCATGATTACGGATGAACAGACTGCGGAGGCGCAACGGCTCGCGCTTGAGTGTCACAGCGCCCTCGGGTGCAAGGGCGTGACCCGAACGGACATGATCGTGGCGAAGGACGGGATCGTGGTCTTGGAGGTCAACACGCTGCCGGGGTTTACTGCGACCAGCCTCGTGCCCCGGAGCGCCGTAGAGCATGGCTGGAGCTTTCAAGACCTAGTCAGGTGGATGGTACGAGATGCAATCAAGATCGAAGAGGCGCCGCGGTCGCGATAGGTGGGCTTCGGCGCCCGATCTCAGGCCGTATTTCTGGGGGGCGCTCCTGATCAATCTGGTTGTCGCCGCCTACTACAGTCCGCTCACCAGCCTGACTCACGTCAGGGTTGTCGGCGCAACGGCCACGGAGCAAGCCGAACTGAAATCGTATTTCGAGCCGTTGGCCGGTGTTCCTGCGTTGCAATTGTCGTCCAGCCAGATCGCGAGCGACCTAGTGGCAAAGAGCGACGTGCGGGTCGCAGATTTCCGAGTCAACATATTCGGGCGGGGACTGCTTAAGATCGAACATCACCGCCCCGTTGCACAGATCGTGGACACAGCCGGGCTTCTGCTGTCTGCCGACGGTACGTTGTTCCGAACCGAGGATGAGCCCGAGAACCTCATGCTGTTGGTGCTGCCCGCGGACTTCATTCGCCCGAATGTGAGCCTTTTCGACAATTGGCAGCCGGGAACGATCGCACTTTTGTGCGAGAATGTAAGTAGAAGGTTTTCTGGGATTCCTTGGAGAATCGTCGTGCACGGAGATCGCTCAATCGACTTGGTCGTGCCCGGTGGGCTCGTAGTCCGACTCGGCTCAACCGAGAGCCTAGACGAGAAGCTCGACGTGCTGAAGGAAATCCTCGACAACGATCCGGAGTTTCTTGAAAGCACGGAACAGTTGAACCTGATCGCGCCTGGAAAGCCGGTCCGAACGCCGAAGCAATGAGCCCGAAACAGCCGAATACGCGATCCCAATCTTGGCTCTGGCCAGTGAGCGCGCTGGCGCTCGCAATCGGCCTAGCGGGTTCGATGCTTTGGGTCACCGGCCTCACGAGGAACGGCCTGGACGAGCCTTCGCTGGACACGCAGACCCGGCGGGGCTTCAACAGCATCGATAACGAGCGCGAGTACGCCGAACTTTCGGACGAAGTAACAAAGTTGCGCGAAGAGATGACGCGGATGGAGAACACCATCGCCGAAGGGAGCGAGGGCGCGAAGCAACTGAACGAAAGCCTTCAAAGTACGAAGCTGTACGCCGGGTTGACGGAGGTCGAGGGGCCTGGCATATCAGTGGTCTTGCGAGACTCGGAGCGTCCGGCGGAGAACATCATAGACCTCAGCGGTTCGATCATCCACGATACCGACGTCCTCAGGATCGTCAACGAGCTTTGGAGCGCGGGTGCGGAGTCTATAAGCGTGAACGGGTTGCGCGTTGGTCTCCGATCGAGCTTCAGATGCGTTGGCCCCACGATTCTCGTCGACAGCGTTCGAATCGCCTCGCCCGTGACGATCCGCGTCATCGGCGATCCGGAGACGCTGATGGGCGCGATGAACTTGCCGGGCGGTCCGCTCGACGAAATCCGGGCCGTCGACCCCGCAATGGTGCGGATCGAGATCGTTGAGTCGCACGTGCTGCCGGCGTTTGCCGGGTCTACGGCCTCAAAATTCGCCAAGCCGACGAAGGATCGATCGTGAAGCTGATCCCGTTGTTGGCGCTGAACGTGGGGGCTCTGATCGGTTATCGCGCAGCAGTTTCAGCCGACGGTAAGGTTGGGCAGTACTTGGGAATCGGCGTGCTAGCAGGGCTCGCTGCGATTTTTTGGGCCGTCGAGACGCTGTAGAGGGTAAGTTTCAGACAGACGCCTTCTTGAGTGGATTTGTCGCCAACGCGCTGATCGCAACTTTTCTCTCTTTGCTGGGAGATTATCTTGGGATCAACCTGTTTTTGGCAGTGGTTCTCGTGATCGGATGGCGTATATTTAAGTACCTCAGCCGTCTTCGGAAGCACGTGCTCAGTAGTTGGCGAGGTTGTCGTCAGTCGGATGACCCGGTTGACGACGGTGATTTGGACAGTACCGTTGGCATGACATGAGTAACCGCACATTTGTATTGGACCTTGGCTCTTCTAAAGTCGCGTGTCTTGTTGCGGAGCGGTCCGAAGACCGCCTGAAACTCGTGGATGCGGCTGCGGTCGGCAGCCGTGGAATGCATCGCGGCGAGATCGTCGACGAGGACGCCTTGACCAAGTGCATTCAAGTCGCCATGACCCGTATCGACATGGATCTTCCAACTTCGGCCGAGGTGATCGTGAACATCGGCTCGACGAAGATGAAGAGCCAGACGGCGCGCGGCATTCGACCGATCTATCCGCCGGACAAGGTGATCCAGCAGGAGGACGTCTTGCAGGTTGCGACGCACAGCCGACAGATTCAGCTGCCCAGCGATGAGGACACGATCCAGGCCCTGCCCAGAGAGTACGTTCTCGACGGCTCGGACGTGGTGCCAGATCCCATCGGCAAGCGTGCCAGCAGGCTCGAAGTTCGAACTCACGTCACAACCTGTCCTCGCAGCGACTTGGATGCACTTGGCAGGGTCGTCGAGTCTGCAGGATTAAGGATGGGGCCGATTTTGCCCAGCGGAATCGCCTCAGGTCTCGCCGCCGGTCGGTCGTCCTCGGCGAACGACTCCTTCATCATCGTTGATATCGGTTCGGGTACGACGGACATCGCGGTGTTTATTCGCGGGGCCAGCGCTTTTGCGGCCTCGCTGCCAGTGTCGAGCGAACACATCACGAACGACATCGCCGCTCTTCTGAAGATCTCGAAAGAGGATGCAGAGTCCCTGAAACTGAGCGCGGGAAACGCCGATCCGAAGGAGATCGAACAAGACGACGTCGTGAGTGTAAAACAAGTCGCAGAAGAGAGCGCAAGGCCGTTTCAACGTAAGGTACTCTGCGAAATAATCGAGAGCCGCGTCCGCGAAATCGCCCAACTGGTCAAGAACCGACTACAGGACAGCGAATTGGCTGACGAGCTCCCAAAATGCGTTCTGCTGACAGGCGGAGGGAGCCACCTGCCTGGCATGAGCGCGGTGTTCGGAACGGTGTTCGAGGGGTGTCGCTGCAGCACTGCGACACCGAGAATTGGCGGGACCAATTCTCGCCAGGTCGCTGTGCCCGAGATGGCCACTCTGGTCGGGCTGGCAGAGTACGGCTTGGACGGAGAAGACGAGCTTGTCCCCGCGAGCGGTGCGGGGAGTTGGAAAGATCGGATTCGGTCGCTGAGGCTGCGGATTGGCAGTCGCTAAGACCGGTTCCAAAGTGAATCTATTGTTGGACAAATCGACGTGGAAGCGAAAGGCGCAAGTATAAAAGTCATTGGCGTAGGCGGAGGCGGCTCTAACGCCGTCAACCGCATGATTGAGACCGGTATCCGCGGCATCGAGTTCATTGCCATGAACTCCGATGTTCAAGCGTTAGATCGGTCTCAGGCGAGCAAGCGAATCCAGCTAGGCCAAAACCTCACGCGAGGTCTCGGAGCCGGAGGCGATCCGGAGATTGGAAGGGCCGCTGCAGAAGAGAGCAAGAACGAAATCAGGAAGGCGCTCGAGGGGGCTGATATGGTGTTCTTGACGGCTGGCATGGGCGGCGGCACGGGAACGGGCGCTGCGCCGGTCATCGCCGAAATCGCGCGCGAAGTCGGCGCCCTGGTCATTGCGATCGTCACAAAGCCGTTCCGATTTGAAGGGAGACGAAGGGAGAAGTATGCCGAGGAGGGCATCGTGTCGCTCGTCGGTAGAGTTGACACGATCATCACCATCCCGAACGAACGGCTCAAAGAGGTCGTCGAGAGGCGCACAAGCCTAGGCGAGGCGTTTCGGATCGCCGACGACATCCTTAGGCAGGGGGTTCAGGGCATCAGCGACATCATCACGGTGCCGGGTCAGATCAACGTCGATTTTGCGGACGTCAAGTCCGTAATGAGCGGCGCGGGGGTTGCGCTGATGGGCATCGGACACGGAATCGGTGAACATCGGTCCATACAAGCGGCGCAGAGCGCGACGCAGAGCCGGTTGCTGGAGCAGACGATCAACGGGGCCAAGGGGCTTCTCGTCAACATTACGTGCGGCGAGGACCTAACGCTCAGCGAGGTCACTGAAGCTATGGAGTACATCCACGGTCTCTGCGATGAATCAGAGGCCAACATCTATTTCGGTACCGTAATCGAGCCCGATATGAAAGACGAAGTCCGGATCACCGTATTGGCGACCGGATTCGACGCGGTTCCGCGGATGGGGAGGAACGGCCAGGCAACTGCGTCGGTTCAGGCCGATCAGGACTTGCCGCCTACTCAGTACGGAACGCGCGTATCGCCGCAAGAGATCTGGCGGCAGGAAAAGGCCAGAGCGTCTCGAGAGGCACCCGAGCCGGAGACGGTCTTCGAAGAGGAAGACGTGGATATCCCGGCGTTCCTGCGCGAGCACAGGCGTCGTCAGACCGAGCAAGCCTAAAGCTAATTGAGGATTAGTGGCGGAGCGGGTGGGATTCGAACCCACGATATGGGAAAACCATATACACGATTTCCAGTCGTGCTCCTTCGACCACTCGGACACCGCTCCGCGCCCAAGCCATATTATGATCTGTTTGAACGAGCGGATGCGGCGACTAAGCGATGGCCCAAGGGCCACCGTGCCGCGCCGTGGATGCGGAACAGAGATGGATCGACGACCACCAGGCGGCTAATCCAGTCGATCAACCGTCTCATACTCAGATGCCAGGAACGATCCGAGAGGCGATTGAGGAGCGAGAAAACGAGAGCCTTTGTGCGAACGCCCAGCGGTCCAGCCAAAGCCGCGGTAGACGCCAGAATGAGGAGGAAGACGGTGTCCGAACGTGCTTTCAAAGGGATCGTGACCGCATACTGCACTGCAAATCGTTTCGCAGGCTCAATCACAAGACGCAAGTGTTCATCGCGCCGCTCGGCGACCACTATCGCACGCGGCTGACCCACTCTCTGGAGGTAGCGCAGATCGCGCGTACGATCGGTCGAGCCCTTCGCCTGAACGAGGATCTGATCGAGGCGATCGCGTTGGGCCATGACGTCGGCCACACGCCGTTCGGGCATATCGGCGAGGACGCGCTCGATGAGGTCTTGCGGAGTTTGGACCGGCCTGACTCTCCCAAGTCGTTTCGGCATTACGAGCATTCACTGAGGGTCGTCGACGAGTTGGAACGGTTGAACCTGACGCACGAGGTTCGGGAGGGGATCGGCGGACATAGCAAAGGAAGCAGCGACCTCACCGCCCGGGATGGGGAACAGTCTTCGACGCTTGAGGCCGCCGTTGTTAGGATCAGCGATCGGATAGCGTATTTGAACCACGACCTCGACGACGCGATTCGTAGTGGAATCATCGATGAGATTCCTCCCGAGTTCAAGAGAATTGGTCCGAGTCACGGCAAGCGCATTGGCGCAATGGTGCGCGATGCGATTCAGTCCAGCCTCGACCAGCCGAGTATCCGGCTATCGGACGAGATGCTCGCCGTGATGAACAGCCTGAAGGAGTGGCTGTACGAAAACGTGTACCTCAGGTACCCGCAGATCTATCCTGACATCGCGAAGGCCAAGCACGTCGTGCGGGAGCTGTTCCTCTACTACCTCGAGAACAGCCGATTGCCGGACGGCTTTATCGGGCCGCAAGGCGCACTCGACTACGTAGCCGGAATGACGGACAGGTTCGCCATCGAGCGGTACCGCGCCCTGTACATCCCGACAGCCTTCGAAGAGCGGATCAAGACGGTTCTTTAGATTTTGTCACAGTCTCTACGACCGGCTCGGCGCGTATGAGGGCGAGCGTCTTTCGGCCGAGCAGCAGACCTACGGTCTGTTCTTCGTCGAGGACCATGTCCGCACCGAGAACGTCAAGTTCGTCGGAAAACACGTGATAGCGCGAGCGCACGATGACCGGGACGTCTGGGGCCGCGTGCTTGCACTGACTGAGGATCGCCCGTACGGCCATGTGGTCGGGGACGGCTATGACGACGGCGCAGGCCGACTCGATGTTCGCCCGTTCGAGGTTCGTGTGCTGTGTCGCGTCTCCGACCATCCCGCCTAACCCGCAGTGTTCGGCTTCCCTGACGAGCTTCGGGCTGATATCAAGCACGAGGACCGACTCGTTCTCGTCGAAGAGCGTCAATGCAGCCGCTCTCCCAGCCGCGCCGAACCCGATCACGATAACGTGTCCGTGGCGATCCGGCGTCTGGTGTGCCTTGCGCTCCGCTTGGGCGAGCTTTCTCTTCGGCACGAAGGTCTTGGCTATTCGCAGCGCGATCTTGTAGGCGTTGCCGGTCATGAACGGCGTTATGAACAAGGTCAGGAGCGTGACGGAAGTCGCAAGCTTGAACAGGGGAAGGTCGATCAGACCTCCGTTCCTTGCGACGTCGAGAAGAACGAATGAGAACTCGCCGACCTGTGCGATGGCTATGGCCGTCGCCATTGCGTGGACGATGCTCACCTGGAACGGGCGGACGGAGAAGTACGTGAAGATCGCCTTGCCAATGATCAGGACAGTCGTTGCGCCTAGGACCAGTCCGACGTTGTCACCGATCCAGCGAACGTCTGCCAGCAGGCCGATCGATACGAAGAACACCGCCATGAAGAGCGTGCGCAAAGGCAGAGCGTCGGCCCGCATCTGGTCAGCGAAGCGGCCCTCGGCAAGCAGGAGCCCCGCCATAAATGCGCCGAGCGCGGGAGAGATCCCGAGGGCGTGTGCGGCCCAAGTCGCGCCGACAGCAGTCGCGACGGCGATGAGGATAGGGATCTCACGGTTCTTCGCGATGACCTTCTCGTCCATAAGCCTAGGAACGACGAGCGATATGAACAGCGTCATCCCCAGGACGAGGAGGGTCGTGTTCAGCAAGGCGCTGCCGATCGAGGTCGCCAAGTTGCCTGAGGGATTGGCTAGGAACGCCACGAAGAGCACGAGCGGGATTAGCGCGACGTCCTGGGTCAGCAGGATCGCGACTGAGAACCTGCCGTGAGCCGAGTCCAAGTCGTTCCGAGTTCGGAGGATTCTCAGGACCATGGCCGTCGAACCTATGGAAGCAGCCGCCCCGATCGCGAACGCCGCTCTCCATTCAAGGCCGAAGCTCAGACATAGGGCTGTAAAGACAGCGTTCACCGCGACCAATGCGATTCCCCCGGCGATCACGGCGCGCCCGCCGAATCCGACCAGCCGCTTCCATGAGAACTCCAGGCCGATGGTGAACAGCAGGAGCGCGACGCCGACCTCTGCGATGGTGTCGATGACCTCTTGCCCCTCGATCAGGTTGAGGATGCTGGGCCCGACGATGACTCCGGCCACTAAGTACCCGGGAACAGATCCGAGCCCGATCTTTTCGAAGATGAGCCCGAAGACGGCCGCCGCGCCAAGGACGACCACTACGTCCAGCACGTAAACCCAAGTGTCGCCCATGCTTGCGGTCAGTATGTCATGTAGCGGAGCCACGAAATTCTCAAATTACGTGCAGGCCGGTGCAGAGCGCTGATACAGGAAAATGCCCCAATGTTTCGTAAAAGTGTTAATGCGTTTGTGGAAGTCAAGCTAGATCGTTCCGAAAATTACTCCCTCATGAAGAACCTAAGGCGTGCCCTTTTATTTTTCGCAACCCTCGTCTCCTTCACGTCTTTTAAGACCAGTGACCCAGCTGAGCCTGGTCTAACCTAGAGAGGCTCCCGCCATTGCCGAAGCTGAATCGCGTTACAGGAGCGAACAAAGGCACGGAGGACCGCTCGATGTGGACTAACCCGACTCGACCCTGAGTACTAGTCTGGATCAACCGATAAGTTCGTCAGCCTACGCATGGACGAACAGCTTTGCTGGCTGCTGTCTCTGCGTCTAACGCTAGTGGGCAGATTCGCCGGGGTGCGGCCTGTTCGTCCCGGCAGATTTCGACGCTCCTCTGCGCTAAGCGTTGAAGAACCTAAGAGGTTCTTTCGTCGTTTCAGACTCGATGACCGGCAACCTCTCTTCGCCGACCTTCTTGCCGTTGAACATCACGTCCAGCCGATAGTCGCCGGGCGACTCAAACCTTATCGGCGGCAGCAGGAACTGGATGAAGATGCGAGTCGCGCCGCCGCGCGAATCCCCCGGAACCGTGCCGCTGGCCGTGACGTCCATCACCTGCTTGCCGTCCGCGTCGATCAGTATCGCCTGCACGTTCATCGCTTCCCCCGCCTCGGTCGGTTCAAACTCCGTCTGCAGGCACAGGAAGAACGGTGGATGATCCAGCGGAAAGGCCGGCGCGACGATGTTGTCGAAGACGCCGATCATCGAATGCCGTCCGTTGCGCTGCTGGGTTGCGTATTCGCAGAACTTGCTGAGTAGGACTCGCACGGTACGCAAAGCATTATACCGACGCGCGGTCATCGAGTCATCCCCTGCTAATCTGCGGCAAAGACCAACGTAGCAGCGGGCACCGCTCGCGGGTATGCTTTTTGCATGCTAGCCAACGGAGCCCGACGAAGGCAGTTCCCTGGCGGGAGTGTGATCTGGACAGCAAAGCCTTGGTAATCCAGACACGGTTGGTCTCAGTCCGATCGACGGGCGTTGAGGTAATCCAGGGAGGATGTTATTCCGATCCACATAAAACCCCGTGACAATTCGCGAGATAGGGCGCAGCCGACAGGAGATACTGGACTTGGCGCGACTCTGCCAGATGATTCAGGTGCGTGTTATACGCCCAGGAAACCGCAGTTCTGCTAATTGCAGTTCAATCAAACTATTGTTAGCCAGACAGAACACACGTCTCGGAAGGCCGCATACATATGAAGAACAACCCACTTCCGCGACTTGACGCAGCGCCGCATGTCAGAGAGCAATTACTTCCGCACTGCCGACTCCAACCCGGTGACATTTGGAAAGATAATGTGTGCGGGCACCGCGTCGGTTGTCTCGACGCTACGGATGGCCGTGCGATCCAAGACGTGATGGCCGGCCAGCGAGCCCAATTGGCCATTCACGATCCCCCATACAATCTCGCGGCCTTCGAACGTCGATCAATCACCGAGTATATCGACTGGTGCCAGAAATGGGTGCGGGTTACGGACGCCGTGCTGGATTCAAACGCCTCATTCTACGTCTGGCTGGGCGCGGATCAAAACGACGGTTTTCAGCCCTTGCCGGATTTCATGCTGATGATGCGCAATCAAACATTTGCTCCTCGAAGTTTCATCACGATGCGAAACCAACGCGGATATGGAACTCAAAAGAACTGGATGGCCGTTCGGCAAGAACTGCTGTACTACATCAAGGGAACGCCAACGTTCAACGTAGATGCCGAATACACGGACATCCCCAAGATTCTGCGCGGGTACTACAAGGAAGTGAATGGGAAAATAACAGAGAATCTCGAACGAAGCCGGTCGGACACGATTCGGGCGGGCAACGTTTGGGTCGACATCCAGCAGGTATTTTACCGGATGGAGGAGAACGTCTCCGGCTGCTATGCTCAGAAGCCCTTGAAGTGTATTGATCGAATCATTCGGGCAAGCTCAAATCCTGGCGATCTCGTGGTTGACTTTTTCGCTCATTCCGGAACAACGCTGCTTGCGGCTGAAATCCTTAAACGCAAATGCTTCACGGTTGAACTCGATCCCATCTACGCTGAGATCACAATTCGTCGTCTTGAACGTTTTCGGACGACCGGGCGACTCGGATGGCAAAACGGACATCCGTTTGAAGACGAAGTCCCCGATGTCGAACCGGACACAGCCCCTCTGGTGGAAAGCGAATCTTTGCCTGCTCAGAAATTGTTGTTTTGATTCGCATGGAACACCTACAAGAACAACTTGATTCACTGCTGGCGCAGCTACCCAACGAGCAAGAAGTACGCGATCGGCTCGAGTCGCTCGTGTCAGTTTATCCGTTCAACGAATACGAGTACATCATTTCCACTCTGCTGGCGACGGACGTCTTGACTTTAGACGGCTATCACGAGCTCCGTGACAACTACATCGCGAGGAATCTTTACTTGTATATCTTTGAGATCAGCGCGCCGCGCACGTTCGGCGAGTCTTGGGCGCAGGGACACGTGAAGGAATTGGTTCCCGAGCTTCAGAAACCCTCGAAGAAAACTGATCCTGATTACTCTGGTCAATACGACCTTGTCCTCGACAACATTCGCATCGAGGTGAAAGCGTCACGCCGGTGGACGCGGACATGGATGCTCCACTGTGCGTCAAGGCGCTGGCATCCCATTCCAAGAAGAACTTCTGGATGAATTTCCAGCAAGTGAAGCCGGGCTGCTGTGATCTATTCGTGTGGGTCGCTGTGTGGCGAGACGTTATTCGGTACTGGGTGCTATCTTCTCACGAAGTGGAAACGAATCCCTACTATTCTCAAGGCCAACACCGTGGCAACGTTGGCGAAGGCCAGCTCCACGTCAAGCAGGACAACATACACGAATTCGAGAAGTACGAAGTAAAGCCAAACGAACTTGAAGAAGCGATTCGCGCTGCGTATGACCGCGAACTTAAAAACGAAGGGCAATTCTGGTTAACAAGACGATGAACCGGAGCACACTCGCTTTTTGCTTCTAACGTCCTTTACTTCGCCAACAGTGTTCGGATTGTTTACGCTTATTCCCGTTGAGCTGTGTGCCCGCTTATCTTGGGCGTTTCCGGCATCCGTAGGCCCCGCTCACCGAGCTGTTCAGGTCGCGGATTGCCTTGCCCAGTATGATACAGTCCAGATCAAGGTTAATCCACGCCCGGGACAGATCGATCGGCACCGTGAATCATCCGTCAAGGCTGGCGCGGCATTATTCCGTCAGTAAGGGAGCGTTGCAGCGGCGACGACGGGCTGCGCATACCTGAAGAGAAACTTTCGCATGGCGTCTGCTGGGGCGCTTACGGTGGATCAACGTCGTCTGCAAGATTCGTCACGTTAGCGTCAACGGCCGACTCAACCTGCTCCGGCTCCGCGTGAACCGGTGTATCGAGGATCCCTTTTAGCGTCATCAGCCCGATCATCAGAATGATGAACGTGCCGGTTACGATGATCCACTGCCGCATGGCCGGGTGCCTGGAATCCGAGCGGTCCAACCACGGGAGAAAGATCATCCCAAGGCTGACGATGCCCGGTACGACGACCGTGGCGAGCACTTCCCACCCGGCTGGCATGATCTTGAGCAGCTCGAACAGTCCGAGGTAGTACCACTCCGGACGCGGCGCGAAGTCCGTCCCGGATGGATCGGCCATCGCCTCCAGTCCTGGAGGGAATGCGGCCGCGAGATAGACGACCAGCCCAACGCCGAACAGCACAACGACCGCGTCCTTGAACAGCTGCACCGGAAAGAAAGGCACGCCTGGCCCTTTCTGCGGCTTGACAGGTCCGGCGATGTGGTGCTTTCGCACGAGCATCAGATGCAGGCCGGTGAGGAACAAGAGTGCTCCAGGCAGCAGCATCACATGGATGGCGTAGAACCGGGTCAGGGTGAGCGATCCGACCTCATGGCCACCGCGAATCAGTACCAAGAGCGCATCGCCGATGACGGGGACGGTCCCCGCGATGTTCGTGCCGACGACGGTCGCCCAGTACGCGGTCTGGTCCCAAGGCAGCAGGTATCCGGTGAACGAGAAGGCGAGCATCACGAAAAAGATCAGCACGCCTATCAGCCACGTTAGTTCGCGCGGCTTTTTGTAACTGCCCCAGAAGAACACGCGCAAGATGTGGATCACGGTGACGCAGATGATGGCGGTCGAACCCCAAACGTGCAGACTGCGAGTTGCGATCCCCACGTTGATGCCCCAAAAGTAAAGACCATCGTTGATGTGTTGAATGCTTGCGTGCGCTGATTCCGGGCTCGGCGAGTAGTACATCGCCAGCGCTATGCCGGTTGAAAACTGGAACACGAGCAGCGTTAGCAGGAGGTTGCCAAGCGTCTGCCACCAGCCAACGCCAGCGGGCATCTTCTCGTCGAGGTTCTTGCGAACGAAGCCCCACCAGCCTAGGCGCAGCTCGAGCCAGTCCCGCAGGCGCGGGCGATCGGCGACCAGCTGTTCCTCGCGCGTTCGCTCGGGCTCTTGCTCGATCGGTTGCTCCGGTGTCAGGACTCGTTTGCTCACATCACACCTCTCGGTAGATCCACACCTTGCCGTCCTCTACTTTCGTCTCGTACTGGTCCAGCGCTCTCGGTGGCGGGCCTGCGACGACCTCACCTCTTTCGTCGAATACACCGCCGTGGCAGGGACAGAAATACCGCCCCTTGTCGTCTTGGAACTCGATCCGGCAGCCAAGGTGCGTGCAGGACGGGTTGAACGCGGCTATTCGATCGTCGTGTCTGTGCAGGAATACGTTGTAGCTGCGGTTGATCGTCCGGTAACCATCCTTGATTACCATCGAGTAATTGGCCTCCCGTGTTTCGCCGACTGCGAGGTCCGCGTCGTCCAGCACAGGCACCCACTCGCCTTTGAGCTTCTTTGCCAACGGCGCACCGATGAATCCGATCACGGGACCGAGGACGGCGATCCCGACCACTGCGTTGAACAGTCCGATCAAACCACCGAGAAACTTGCGTCGCTCCTTGCTCATCGGCTCGTCTTTGCAGTTGCACTCTGCGCGGTTGTTTCTGCTTGCACACATTGTTTCTTTCCAAACGGCTACGGGTAGTAGCGCAGCCTGATCGGGCCCTCAAACCCTGGATCTATTTCTGCCATCACCTGCGCGGCGATCTGTTCGCTCTTGTGGTGCCTGCCCGGAGACGGTTCGCGTTCGAACGCTATGTTGACTCCGCTTGCCACCAGCTCTTCCCCGACGCGCGTGATGCCGACCAGGACTGGAACGACGAACGCGTGCGCGAAGCGGGTGAACGGCGCGGTCATGATGAGCAGCGCGACCGACGTCAAGTGATAAATGTAAATCGTCATCAGCCAGTCGTTGACGCCGGCCTTGTTCAGCGTCAACGTCATGAATCCGCTTAAAACGGTATGGAACAGCAAGTTGACGAACAGGAAGTCGCGTCCGAGCGTCAGGCCGTTGTCCATGTACTCGTCGGTCTTGTATCGCACCATGACGTAGCCGACCCCATAGATCACGGCGGCGCCGGCAACTATCGCGAGCAGCTTGATCGGGTGCGTCAATTCCAAATCGCCCCGCGAAGGGTTGTAGATCTGCATCAGCATGTCCGCGAGCAGGAGGCCGAACATTCCGTAAAGCATCAGCCCGTGCAAGAACCAACGCTGCTTGTTCTTCCGCCACAGGGACGCGACGAGGAACCCGTCGACGATGAGCGACCAGGAGAACACTCCGATCGCTTTGCCAAAGCCGAATTTCTTGAGATGAGGCAACAGCCCCCAGGCACCGGAGATCTTGATCCAGTAGAACAGGACCTTGAGACCGAAGAAGATCGAAAACAGCCCCGCGAAGAGGAAGATGTGCATGACGCTCTTGGTCGATAGAACCCTTCCGACCTTGTAGGCGATCGGGATCTGATCTTCGTCCACCTCTTTCGCCCGCATCTCTGAGTAGATGCTCCTAGCGTCTTCGTCGGAGAGAGCTTCGGCAGGGGTCGCTGGCATCATCCCCTTGCCGTCGCGAATGATCGCGAGGAACTCCATTTCTGTGAGCTTGGTCTCTGCTATTGGCGGGCCTATGCCGCCGTTGCCGGTGATGCCGTGGCACCCCATGCAGGTGGAGGTCGAATACACGTCGCTCGGCGCGATGCGCTCCATGACCTCTACGTCTTCCTGGCCAGATGCGAGGGCCGCGGCAGCCAGCAGGATCAGGCTGCCGATGATCGGCAGCAACCGCAGCTTCTTTCCTGTCGCTTGTGCTGGCGCTGCTTCCAGTTCACGCGTTTCGATAGAGCGCTGAGCTTTGCTGGTGACCGGTTCGACGCCGGTAGCAGTCGCCCGATTTCCGTGCGTGTGGCTCTCTTGATCGGACATGGTGCCAAGGTACAGACCTGCAGGCTTGGTCTTCGCCTGCGGCAGCAAATGGAACGTATCTCGTCCGGTCAGCTCCTTCTGCTCTACGATGTACTTCGAGACCGCGCTGTCCGGGTCGTCCAAATCTCCAAAGATCCGCGCAGTCGTGGGGCACGCAACGACGCAAGCCGGATCCAAGCCCTGATCGACGCGGTGCGCGCAGTAAGTGCACTTGCGCGCGACGTTCTCCTTCAGCCTTGGTTTGACAAAGTCGCGCTCGTACGGCTCGTCCTCGTTCAAGTACCACTCATCGGTCTTGGTAAGATATACGTTTCCGTACGGGCAGGCGGAGACGCACGCGCCCGTCCCCTTGCAACGATCCTGGTCGATCAGCACGATGCCGTCGTCGCGTCTGAAGATCGCTTTGTTCGGGCAAGCCTTCAAGCACGGCGCGTCGTCGCAGTGATTGCAGAGCACCGGGATGTAAACGCGCTTGACGTTCGGGTATGTACCGGCCTCGACGTTCAGCACGCGCGCGAAAAACGTATTGACGGGAGTGCCGTTCTCCTGTTTGCAGGCGATCGTGCAGGCGTCGCAGCCGATGCAGCGAGTGAGATCGATCAGCATCGCCATTCGCGGCATCTACTTCGATCTCCTGATGTTCACTCTCGTATCTTTCCAGTGTTGACCCGGCGCGTAGACGGCTGGCAGATAGTACGTCTCATGGGTCGGCTTGATCTTCTGCTCCGAGTGCACGGAGTGGTACTTCCCATCAATCAGGAACCGATCCCACCAGCCGTGATCGACGCACAGGACGCCGGGCTTGATCGATTCTGTCAGCAGCGCCCACAACTTGTAGGAACCGTTGTCGTTGAACACCTCGACCTCGTCGTCGTCCTCGATTCCTCTCGTCAGTGCATCGGCTGGATGGATCTCGACGACCGGCTTGCGGTTCAGATTCCTCAGCACGTTGTTGTTGCAGTGAGTCGAGTGCACGCGCCACTTGGAGTGCGGGGTGACGATGCAGAACGGAAGCGCCTGCTCGTCGTCCGTCATGTGCGAGAACGCTGGCTTGAAAACGGGGAGCGTCTCACCGAGCTTCTGGTACGTCTCTTCTTCCTTGTAGAACTCCATGCGGCCGGTCTTGAGGAACTCCCGCTGCGCGCCCTCGGGGAACGGATAGGCGCGTGGCGGGAACAGCTTGAAGTCTTGAATCTGTTCGTCAAGTCCGCACTCAGGGTCGTGTACCTTCAGCCGAACCGGGCCTGCCTTGAGCTGCTCGATCGTGATGCCCGCCACTTCCGGACAGTCCGGGGCGTCGAGCATCATCTCCATCGCACCGAACTCGTCAACTTCAAAGTATTTGAGCAAGTCGGGATCGATCCGTCGCACCATCTCCTTGACGATCCAGTACTCCGTCTTGCTGTCGTACTGCGGCGGCACGACCTCTTGCTGGATCTGCAAGAACGGATGGCAGCCAGTGGCGACGAGTTCGTACTTCTCCCAAAACGTCGGCGCAGGAAGCACGACGTCCGAGTACTCGCAGGTCGGCGTCATTTGAAAGTCGATGGTGACGAAGATGTCGAGCTTGTCCATCGCCGCTTTCATCAAGTTGCTGAACTCCGTGACCATCGGGTTGGCGTGCGAGCAAATGAATCCCTTGAAGCCGTCCTTGGGGAACTTGATCTTCTTGTTCATCGAGTTGGTCGGACGGCCCAAGATGAAGTAGTGCACAGGAACCGCGTTCGGGCGCTTCCCGTCGGGGAACCACCACGGCGAGACGTCGAGCCGGAAGTGGTGCTGGCCGGAGTAGATCGAAACGGATTCGCCCGGCTTGCCGTGCGCGCCGACGAGCGCGCTCAGCAGCAGGATCGACCGGATCGTCAGATCGCCGTGCAGCCTGTGGTTCACGCCCATTCCGACGATGATCGTGGACGGCCTGTTGGTCGCGTAGTCGGTCGCGACCTGCCTGATCGTTTCTGCCGGGATGTCCGTGATCTTGGCGACGTTCTCCGGACGGTACTCGTCTCGCATCACAACGTCTTCGACTAGCTGGAACACTGGGGTGACCTCGACTTCCTGGCCGTCGATCTGGAGCTTGCGAACTCCGCGGAACGACGGTTCGATCCCCTCGGGAAGCCTGAGCGTGTCCATCGGCAGGGTGAACAGACCGTTGCGGGTGTCGTCCCAGACGACGAACTCGCTCTCTTCGCCCATGCCGACGTCCTTGGCTGTTACGCGCATCCCGTTGTCCGACCTGACGAGCGTCGCCATGTCGGTGTACGTGCGCAAAAATGACCAGTCGATCAGCTCCCTCTCCATCACGACTTGGCACATTGAGAGCGCCAGGAGGCCGTCTGTGCCGGGCGTAATCGGTAGCCACTGGTCTGCGCCCTTCGCCGTCTGACTGGCGCGTGGATCGATCGAGATGATCTTGCAGTTGTTGCGCTGCTTTGCGACGCGGGTCAAGAACTGGGCGTCGGGTATGCGCGTTTGGAAGATGTTGCTCGACCACAGGATCGCGGTCTTTGCGTAACCCCAGCTCTTCGACTCGCACTCAATGCTGTCGATACCGAGCGTCTGCGTGTACCCCATCGAAATGTCGCCGTTGAAATCGTAAGCGGTGCCGAACGACATGCCGAGCAGCGAAGCCATTCGGACTTGCGCGCCTTTTTGCACGTAGCCGGTCCCCACGACCTGGTTGAAGAGCATGACGCTCTCCGGCCCGTGGTCTTTCATCGCCTTCTTCATCTTGTCCGCGATCAAATCGAGCGCTTCGTCCCATGTGGCCTCCCGGAACTTGCCCTCTCCCCTCTCGCCTGTTCTGATCAAAGGCGTCTTGATCCTGTCCGGCCCGTAGATGAGATGCGTCATCGACATCCCGCGCAGGCAGCCGCGCGGGTTGTACTCCTCATCCGGATAGTCGGCCGCTGGCTTGAGGTCGACGATCACGTCGTCGACCACCGTCGCAAGCCATCCGCAAGCGCCAGTGCAGTTAGGACTGTCGGTCGTTCGAACGACGCGAACGTTGCCCTCCTTGGGCGCCTCAGTCTTCGCTCGTCCGGGAACGGGGTGACGTGTTGCCATGAGGATCGTGTGATGTAAGTATTTGGTGCGTCAAGAGTCCGAACTATGACGCCCGTCATATCTGGAACAAAGAGTCCATGATGCTCGAAAATGCGGCATGGTCCTGGGCTATGACGGGCGTCATAGATGCACTCTTGCGGCGCGTC
This sequence comes from Armatimonadota bacterium, assembly GCA_022563855.1. NCBI lineage: Bacteria > Bacillati > Armatimonadota > Armatimonadota bacterium. The sequence continues at coordinate 426,449 of JADFMN010000001.1, read as the reverse complement.
AAGAATCTAGCCGTGAGCACAAGAAGTCCAGCAAACCGAATTCTGTTCATGAACACGCTGGCGTTCACCGTGTGCTTCGCCGTGTGGATGATGAACGGCGTGCTCGTGACCTTCATGGTCGACAACGGCTTGCTCACGCTCGACAAAGCACAGATCGGCTGGCTGATCGGTATCCCCGTTCTCACGGGTGCGATTCTCCGGCTTCCTGTGGGCATCATGGCGGACAAGTACGGCGGCAAGCCGGTTTACATCGGCGTCATGCTGATCACCGCCGCAGCGTGCTTCCTGCTCAGTTTCATGCAGTCGTTCGCCGGGTTGTTCGTGGCAGGATTGGCGTTCGGCCTGGCGGGCACGTCGTTCGCTGTCGGCATCGCCTACACGTCCGTGTGGTTCCCGAAAGAGAGGCAAGGAACGGTTCTCGGAATCTTTGGCGTTGGTAACGCCGGCGCTGCGATTACAGCGTTCGGCGCGCCGCTTTTGCTACGAAACCTTACCGACAACGGTGCCAACCCGGAGAACTGGAAGTACCTTCCGATGATCTACGGCCTGGCGCTGATCGTCATGACAGTTTTATTCGCGCTGTTTACGACGAACAAGAAGCCGGAAGGCGCAGCAGGCAAGACGCTCAAACAGCGGCTGGAACCGCTGAAGGACATCCGCGTTTGGCGGTTCGGCTACTACTACTTCCTGGTGTTCGGCGGCTTCGTCGCACTCTCCCAGTGGCTGGTGCCTTACTACCTCAACGTCTATACAATGAGCCTCGCGACGGCCGGCATGATGGCGTCGATCTTCATCTTGCCATCGGGCGCGATCAGGGCTCTCGGCGGCTGGTGCGCAGACAGGTTCGGCGCACGCGCGACGATGTACTGGGTGCTCAGCGCCTGCGTCGTGTTCTTCCTGCTGATCGTCGCGCCGCGCATGGACATCAGCTCCCCCGGCGAGGGAATCTTGGCCGCTCAACCGGGCACGGTCACGGCAGTGACGGATACGAGCGTCACGATCGGCGACAAGACGTACGAGCTAGAGCCGAAACCGGCTGAAGAGACGGGCGTTGAGAAGGAGGGCGCGCTCGTATTCCCGACCTTCGAGTCCTGGCAAGAGCCTGCGGTCTCGGTAGGCGACCAGGTCACGAAGAAACAGCTGATCGCCAAGGGTTTGACCCATGTGTATTTCCAGGCGAACGTCTGGATCTTCACTGTGTTGCTGCTCTTCGCAGGCATAGCGATGGGCGTTGGAAGTGCCGCTGTCTACCGGCACATCCCCGACTACTTCCCACGCGACGTCGGCGTCGTCGGCGGTCTGGTCGGCGTACTCGGCGGCCTCGGCGGCTTTGTTTGCCCTATCATATTCGGCTACATGTTGAAAGGCACGGGCGTGTGGACGACCTGCTGGCTGTTCCTCGCGCTCATCTCGATCGTCGCCTTCGTCTGGATGCACACGGTGATCCTGAAGATCAGCAGGGACGCCAGGCCGACAGGGCCGATGGACGACCCGTCTCGCACCCCGACCGAGCCGAACGGTAACGGAGCAACGAACTGACGACAACGCGTTCGTGAACTTCATGCCAAGGTTCTTGCCACGCGGATCAGGCCGGGCGCTCCGTGGTACGCCTGTACGGCGTCACGGCGTACGACTTTAGCTGCGTGATCGTCAACTGTCGGCTCTAAGCGAGGAAGAACGCCGAGATACCGTGTTAGGGTCACGGGCTGCTTTCCCTTTTCGGAGTGCGCGGACGCGTCCGCGCTTTACCCAGCGGTGGAGAAAGCATTCCTCTGCAGCATAAACGTCCTGCATGCACTGTCGAAAGCTCCGACTCGTCGGAGCACTCCAAAAGACACACCGATTACTCACCAAATCCGAACGCAACAGCAGCCTCGCGGTACAGCGCCGCGACGAGGTCGGAGATGAAGTACTGCCCCTTCTCCTTCGCCTGCGTGTACCACGGGTTCATCAGTACGCACCGCATCAGGAAGATTCCCTCGCGTTCGTACTCCTCCCTTGTTGCGCCAATTTTGCCGGCGAACTCCGAGACCGTCTCCCAACTGTAGTGGTCGGGCCGCAGGACTGTGCGGCTGACGAAAAACTCCTGTTCGTAGATGCTGCTCTTGCGCCCTTGCTCGATCGTGAACTTCGAGTGGATCGCCTTGTTGATCTCGTTCAGTTCTCGCAAACTTCTTTGCGATCCTTCGGGAACGAACGCGAAGCACAGGATGTTCGAGCCCGGCTGGCAGAGCGGCACCGCCTTGACTTTGTGGCCGCGCGAGAGGTTCGGCAGCTCGTTCAGCAGCGTGTAAAGCTCGCCGGCGTTGCGCACGGTCTCCTGCATCAACCTGCCATGGCCGTAACAGTCGAGCGGGATCAGGGTGTGGCTGAGCCACAGCGACGCGGCGACCATGCCCGGCTTGCTCCCCTCGAGGATGTAGACCCCGACCGCCTTCGACCGCCGCTCCACGCTTGGCGGTTGCATCTCGCCTTCGATGTACGGTGCGTCCTGTCTCAGCACCGGCTTCACCAGGTCGGACTTGAAGCACACCGCGCCTGCAGGGTACGGCACGTAGCCGAGCTTGTGCGGGTCGATCGCGACCGAGTCGCACTCGCCTAGCTGTTCGAGCGCGTCGCACGCCGAGTCGTGCGGCAGATAGATGTCCAGCTCGCGCACCTCGCCGTCGATCTTGACGGTCGTGATAGGGCTGCCCAGGCCGATCCTCTTTGGCACGGTCATGGTTCTTAGATATCCGCCGTACGCGGCATCCGCATGGATCCAGAAGCTCTGTCTGCCGTCTAGTTCGTTCTGTGCTCGCACGGCGACAATTTCATGAATCGGGTCGATCGCGCCCTCTTCTGTCGTGCCTGCTACCGCTACGACCGCGAGCACGGTCTTGCCCGCCTTCTCGACTTCGTCGAGCTTCACGCGGAGCATCTCGCTCCGCATCCTGAACTGGTGGTCCACCGGGACTCGAATGAGCGTGTCGCGCCCGAGCCCGAGAAGGTCGAGCGCCTTTGGCACGCAGTAGTGATGCGTCTCTGGGGTCAGCACGACAAGCTCTGTCTCGACCGTGTGCAGCACAGTTCCCAGCCCGCGCTCGGTCACGTTGTGCCGCGAATCTTTGATCGCCCGGAAGACGTCTGCTATCGACTCCTTCGCGTTGACGTACTTCTTACGCGCCGCCACAAAGCAGTCATCAAGAGACTGCAACGACCGCGTCGGAGAAAGCGCGAGCAAAGCCCGTTCATCCATCGACTCTTCTGGCAACCCTAAACCCAACGAAAGCGAGACGTCCTTAACGACCAGCGGCAGAAACAGCACTGCGCGCGCCGCCCACAACGCCTCGATGTTGGCGATCGTGCCGCCGCTCGTCAGATGCCCCCAGGCGTCGTCGCCGTAGCCGAGCATGTTGGCGAGCATCCGTGCGACCTCCAGTTCCATCTCGACCGTCACGGGGGCTGCCTCGTAGCTTACGTTGTTCGGGTTGTAGAGCAGCCCGGCGAACATCCCGGCGATGCTCGGCAGCGTCTGCTCCGCGATCATGTGCGCGGCGTAGCGCGGGCTGTGGAACGGAAAGTCGGCCTTGAGCCTCGAAAGCAGCTCGATCAGACGGTCTTCGAACTCGTCTTGAAACGGTTCGTTCTGCCTTCGTACTCGCGAATCGATCACGACGCCGTCTTGCGGGAAGTAGTTCCGTCGCCAGTAGATGTGATCTTGGTAGATCCGCTGGAGCACGTCGGCGAAGGCGCCCCCGTTTTCGGCGTTCGGACCGGTGAACCAACCCGAAATGTGACCAGAAGTGTCATTCATCGTTCTGCTTCGACATCCATACTGTATTCTCCGACACAGGAAAATTCGTTTCTATGACGGGAATCATAGTCCTGGGTCAGAAATGAATCGAGAATGAAGGATACGAACATGTCCCGGATACCCTCACATTACGTAGAGTTCATGCAAAAGAACCCCGAAATTGGCGATGCCTACCAGAAGCTGGGCGAGGCGACGCTCGACTCAGGGCCGCTGACAAGGAAGCACGCGGAGCTGGTCAAAATCGGCATCTCGCTAGGCGCGTGCCTTGAGAGCGCGGTACGAAGCCACTGCCGCAAGGCCATCGAAGCTGGAGCAACCGAGCAAGAGGTCCGCCACGCCGTGATGCTCGCCGTTACGACCGTCGGATTCCCGACGATGATGGCTGGCCTGCGTTGGATCGAGGAAGCGATGGCGGGTTGAAAAACGACCTAGCATGCGCCGCAGGAAATGTTTACAAAGAAGCACGTGATAAAATGGAAGCAGTGCCACAAGCTCCCGAAAGGCCGACGAACATCGCGGCCCTCAGGTCCAGCACGCTCTTCAATTCCTTGACGGGCGAAGACTTGGACGAGCTGGCGACGGTGTCGCACATGGCGTACGCCGAGCGTGGGGAAACGATCTGGATGCGCGGGAACGAGGTCGACTTTTACGGGCTGGTCGGCGTGGGTTTCGTCAAGATGGTGCAGAGCCTGGCGAACGGCCACGAGGTGACGTCCGAGATCATGGGGCCGGGCCAGATATTTGGCCTTCTCGGCACGGTCGAGGGAACCGGATGTCCGCTGGAGTCGAGGGCGGTCTGCAACATGTGGTACCTCAAGATCCCGAAGGCCGACTTCATGCCAATTTTTGACGGCCGCATAGAGTTCAAGAACCAGCTTTTGCGCCGCACGACCAACAGGCTGCGGCAGACGATGGACATGATGGCCAAGATGTCTACGGGCAAGGTCGACGAGCGCATCGCGCTCATTCTCATGCTGCTCAGCGAGTCGTACGGCAAGGAGTCTGAGAAAGGTGTGACGATTCAGGTGCCCCTGACGAGGCAGGACATCGGCGAGATGGCGGGAACCACCGTTGAGTCGACGATCCGTGTGATGAGCCGGTGGCAGAAGAACGGGATCATCGAAAGCGATCACCGGTTCGTTACAATTCTGGATGTGCGTGTGCTCGAGGAGTACTTAAGGTAGTAGCGAAAGCCGGTCCGGGTGTCTTATCATCCCTCCATACTCATAGTGTGGAGGGTTGGAGCGGGTCGCAATCACCGGTTATCGGTCGCTCTCGGAATTCTTCTTCAATTCCTCATCGCGCAGCTCCCGCCGAAGGATCTTGAGGGCGGCGCTCTTGGGGAGCGAATCTCGAAACTCGATCTGCCGAGGAACCTTGTAGGCGGCGAGCTCCTTGCGGGAGTACTCGATCAGCGCCTCCTCCGTCACAGATCGGCCCGAGGCCAGTACAACGAAAGACTTCACCGTCTCGCCGCGCTTCTCGTCCGGAATACCGATCGTGCCCGACTCCAAGACGGCGGGATGGGCCATGAGCACGTCGTCCACTTCGTCGGGGTAGATGTTGAATCCGCCCGCGATGATGATCTCTTTCTTGCGACCGACGATGAAGAAGTAACCGTCTTCGTCGACGGTCGCGATGTCCCCTGTGTAGAGCCAGCCGTCTTTGATCGCCTCTTCGGTCTCACCCGGCTGCTTCCAGTACCCTTTCATCACCTGCGGGCCTCGGATTAGGAGCTCGCCTTCCGCACCGACCGGCAGCTCCGTCGTGCCGTCTTCGAGCGACACGACCTTTGCGTCTGTGCCAGGAACCGGCACCCCGATACTGCCGATCTTGCGCGTGCCGCCGAGGGGGTTGCAATGGGTCACAGGCGACGTCTCGGTCATCCCGAACCCCTCGACGATCGTCCCGCGCGTAACTACCTCAAACCTCTCCCGGACAGCGCTCGGCAACGCGGCCGAAGCCGAGAAGCACGATTTGACGCTGGTGAGGTCGAAGTTCTCAATCCCGGGGAAGTTGTTGATGGAGTTGAACTGTGCCGGCACCCCTGGAAACATTGTCACCCGGTGTTTCGCGATGTTCGAGATCAGTCGCGAGATGTCCCGCGGGTCAGGCATGAGCACGATCGCTGCCCCAACGGAGATCGGGAAGTTCATGCAGACGGTCATTCCGTAAACGTGAAAGTAGGGCAGACAGGCGAGAAAAACGTCCTTGCCGGGCTCGACGCCCGTGAACCAGGAGCTGATCTGCTGCACGTTGCACGACAGGTTGCGATGGGTGAGCATCGCACCTTTCGAGACGCCAGTCGTGCCGCCTGTGTACTGCAGCACCGCGACATCGTCGATATCGATCTCGACCGCGGGAGGATTCGGCGGGTTGGACCGAATGAGGTCAATCATGTTATAGATGCCTTCATCCGGAGCGACCTTTGCGATCATCGGCGTTTTCGCCCGTTTGAGTTTTAGGGAGAGTATGAAGTTTAGCGGGAACCGAACGTAGTCCGGAATCGACGTCACGATGTAGTGCTTGACGGGGAGCTTGTCCCGGATGGCCCGGATGCGACTCTCGAACAAGTAGTCGCTGACGACGACCACGGAGCATTCGGCATCGTTCCACTGATGCTCGAGCTCTCGTTCGACGTAAAGGGGATTGGTCATGACTACCTGTCCTCCGAGCGAGAGGATGGCGTAGTAGGCGATCACTGCCTGGGGGATGTTGGCCAGTTGGATGCCGACCTTGGTGTCCTTGCCGACTCCGAGATCTACCAGCGCGGTCGCGAACCGATTCGCGTCGTCCTTGAGATGGCGGTAATTCATGTGGCAGTTCATATAAATGAGCGCCGTGGAGCTGCCGTATAGCGTCGCCGACCGCTTGAGATACTCCGGAATCGGAACGTTCTCGAACCTAGGACTCGTCGGCACCCCGCTGTCGTAGAACCGGTGCCAAGGCCGTATGTCCATCTTCGCCCCAATGTACCCGTCACTGGCCGGGAGCGGCACATCGTTATTCGGCACTTCGACCCTTCGACATGCAGACCCGCCGCAAGGGAGCTTAGGGACGTCGAGGACGACGGAACCGGTGTGGTCCCGCAGGTCAATCCGGCCGCACGTCGATTTCACGAGTTCACTGGGACCCTTGACATTCAACCTAGGTTGAAGCTTCATATTCTACAATGAAGTCAGAAAAATGAAGATCGGTGAACTGGCGGAGCGAACTGGGCTAAGTAGCTCGACCCTTCGGTACTACGAGAGCCGTGGACTCTTGCCTGCCACACGGCGGACGGAAGCCGGGTATCGGGAGTACGACGACGGCTCGATCGAGCGTGTGGAGACTGTGCTCGCCGCAAAGCGGCTCGGATTCTCGCTCGTGGAGATTCGTCGGATGCTCAACGTCGCGGAGGAGCCGGATCGGTGCGAAACCATCTCACTCTTCGCGAAAGCGCGCGTGAGGAGCATCAAAGAGGCCATCGCGCGAATGACCGAGATCGAGCGGCTCCTCACAGAGCGACTCGATGCGTGTGCGCGCGGTCAGCGCTCAGAGTCCGGGCCATGCCCAATAATAACCGGCCGATCACAAGAAGACTTCATGGAAGAACAAATGACAAACAGCAAGATCACTATCTACTCCGCCACTTGCGGCCTGTGCGAAGAGGCGGCAAGAATTGTCCGCGATGCGGTCGCACCCTGCGGGTGCTCGGTCGAGGTCAAGCCCGTCGACTCCGACGAAGCGAGGGCACTGGGCGTCAAGTCCGCTCCGACGATCGTTCGAGACGGCAAGATCGTCTTCTGCGGCAGACCTACAAGCGAGGAAGCCATCGAGGCGCTGCGGAGATCCGCATGAGAAATATATTCGCGCTTGGCCTTTTCCTTGTGCCTGGCCTCCTGCTGGCGCAGAGTGGGTGACCGATATGAGCCGCTGGTTCGGCGGGCTCTGCGTCCGCCGCACCCTCGGGCCGTGCGCCCGAGTTCACCGTATCCACCTTCACCGTGCCAGCCGTCGGTGACGACTCGACCCAGACGTTTGTTTGGTACAAGCCGCCCGCGATGCGGAGGCTGCAGGTCGGGGCCGCTTACATCTGGCGTACAGGCTACGTCCGTCTGCTGGGCAACTACGACCTGGTTCCCGAGAGTGACGCGTCGCCGTACCTGAACCTTGGATTCGCGTTCCAAGACTCGTTCGACGACAAAGTTGCGCCGTTCGTAACGACGGGCAAGCGGTTTGCGCTCGGCTCATCGCGATTGAACGCTTACGCTGGTTTCGTCGACCGGCCGAATGAGAGCCACCTACATTTAGTCAGTGGAGTGCGGCTCACTTTGGAAGACTTGGTGTTCCTCGGGTTCCAACAAACAGGGCACGACGTCAACTACTACGTCGGCGCCTTTGCCGGTCCTGTTTCCATCTCGCTCTGGGCCAGGGACGGAGGCGCGCCCGGCGTGCTTGTGAGCTTCACTGCAATGACTGGCGTTAGGCGCAGCTGAAGACTGGTGACGAGAAATCCTTCTGACGGCGCGGGCTTTGCAGCGACTTACCCGTGCCGCCCGCCGCAAGGTACTCCCCTCCCACGGTGCCTCGGGATTTGCCGCCAAGACCTCTCCGGTGGAGAGTCTTGCCGCGCAAAGGTTAGGGAGGGGGTCCAAACAGAAAAAGTCCCTTCAAATTTTCCGCATTCTTTCGTTGGAAGAAGACTAAGCGGAAAGGACTTTGTCGCTTGAACCCCTCACCCTATCCCTCATGGGGAGAGGGAATGGCCTGCGGTCCATGGAGGGTGGCGCTTCTGCTACACCGCACTCGAGAGCTTGAACCCCTCGCCTAACATCTGTTCGCTGCGGACTCTCCACTGAAGACGCCTTAGTAGAACGGTCTCATGGGGAGAGGTGTGGAAGCTGGTTGCGCTACTTTGCCGCTCGTCGCGCCGATGTGCCGAACGGCAGGACGCCTGCTACGGCTGCGCCCAGGATCGGCAAGAGAAACACCCAAGTCTGAAGCTTGAGCCATCCCTCGAACACGATCCCGTCTTTCGCCAGGAGCGCGAGGCCGACGCACATCATCGAGGCGCCGACGATCTGTCGCCACGCAGCTGCGGGTTCAGCACCTGCGCGGCCGCGCTCGAACCGCCCAAACGCCAGCGACAAAACCACGAGCGCAACAAGGTAAACGATGAGCCAAAGTGGCCGGGCGGCCCACCACGGCCCGCTCCCGGGAAACGCTGCTAGTCCCGCAGGCCAGAACTTCCACGCCAGACTAATGACCAACATCGCCGCGCTGAAGTGCCAGAGGTAGATCGTCATGATCATCCCGTTGACGAGCAGCGTCGCGGTCCACGGCCTTGCCCTTGTGAGCCAGCGTCGCATCGGTCCCTCGATGGAGAGCAGCATCCCGCACTGCGCGAGACCGAGCGCCAGCATTGGGAGCTTCGGCGGGAACGAGTTGCTCACTCCCTCGCCGGTGTTGCCCGCCATGTTGACGGGATACGGCAGCCATTCGATCGTGACCAGCACGATCAAGAGCGCCAAACCACCGATCCCCCAAACTAGCGTCTTCTTGAGCCCTTCGAGCCGTCCGTCGCGCCACGCGTAGCCGAGCTGGTGGACTGCGAACCAGATGAACACGAAGTTGAAATACCCGATGGCATCGATACCGGTGCGGAAGAACAACACGTCGTCCACCGCCGCTAGGGCGACCAGCGCCCAGAAGGAGCCGAATCCGAACCGTTTCCACGCTCCGTACGTCACCGGCGCGAGAACGACGACGACGACGTAGACCGCGAGGAACCAGGCCGGGACGATGGCCAACATGGAGAACGCTTCAAAAGCCGGTTTCGCGACGGTAATTCCGTTTGGATCCATGACTAGGACAGTCACGGAATCCGCCCTGATCAGGTGAACGACGACGCCGATCACGGCCCACACGGCGAGCAGCGGCAGGACGGGTCCGATGAGGCGTTCAAGCCGCGCTTTCAGCCACTCCTTGTAGCTCCGCCCGTCTCGCATCGCCGCGTTCCACGACACGCCGTTCGCGTAGCCGCCGACGAGGAAGAAGATCGGCATGACTTGGAACAGCCAAGTAAGCCACTTTGTCCAATCCTGGTACGCCAGCAGATTGCCGACGTCCAGTTTATCGCTGCTGAGAAACGCGGCGGTAACCAGCCAGTGGCCGGAGATCACGGCCATGATGGAGAGCGCCCGCAGGAAGTCGACGTAGCGGTTGCGCGTTTCCGGAGTTTTGGCGGCGGCCGCTGCGGCCCGCGACCAGAGGCTGGGTCTCGATTCGTCGCTGTGAGTCGAGTCGGTCATTGTTGCAACCGCGTGCCGCTTTATCCACAGACCTGCGCACCGGCCGGAAGCGAACTGGCCTAGCGTACCATTACGGGAATCCGGGCGCAGTTCGGCTGTGATCTGAATTGGCGCAGACAGGGCTCAATGTAAGGGGTGTTAGACCGGATTTAAACCTGATTCTGGAGCCGCCTACCCGATTCGAACGGGTGACCTGCTGTTTACAAAACAGCTGCTCTACCCCTGAGCTAAGGCGGCCAGAACGGTTGGATTCTATCCCATATAGCTCCGACGCTGAGGGGCCTCTGAGAGATTCTCAAAGGCCCCGAATTGATCAGACGCAGAAAGGTTGCTTCTTACTTCCTTCGTCTCGTGGTCTTTCGCTTCTTCCTGGTCGTCGCTTTGCGCCTCGTCGTCTTGGCGACGGCGACCTTCTTGGTGGCTCGGCGCTTTCGCCTTTTGACCAATCTGGGCTTGCCATCTTCGCCGTATCCGAGCTTATAGCCGCCAGGCATCTTCCTCAACGCGTCTGCCAACGCTGAGGGCATCTGGACGGGCTTGACGTTTCGCGCTCGGCGTCGACGCCGGAACGTCTTGACAGCGACCTCAGCATCTGGTCCTTTCGTGATGACTTCCAATCCTGACTTTGAAATCTTCATTAGCTCTGCAGTCGGTGGGATGTGCAGGAATACGTATTCGTCGGAGGAGATCAGTCTCGCCTCGACGGGTATCACCATCTTTCGAGTCCCCATGCGCAGCGTCAGTACGTTGTCCTTCTTGGTGGTTCTAAGCTTTAGGCCGAACTTGATTTTTTCTAAACTTCTTGCCATTTGTATCTCCGGGAAGACTATTTGCAGCCATAAACACCTCCCGGCTTTGCAAACAGTGAATCGATATTATATGTTATTATAAGAGTATGAAGTCAAGCCTTAGCAGGTCAAATTGGCCTAATGGCTAGACAGCAACGTTGTCGATCAGTCGGACGCGGGACAGGATCGCGGCTATAATCAACCGGCCGCCGGCTTCCGGATCTGTGCGTTCGCGCATGCTCTCCGGGTCAACATAAGCCAAGTACTGAACGTGAAAACCTGGCCTTTCAAGCTCCTCTCGCGCCGCAGTGCAAAGCGGTGAAACTGGCTCAAGGCTTGCCTGAATCACGCCCGCCAGGCTTTGCAGGGTGTGATATATGCGTCCAGCCTTCTCGCGATCATTTTCGCTCAATAGCTCGTTCCGACTAGACATCGCCAGGCCAGACGGCTCACGGACGGTCTCGATCGTTCGGAGTTCCACGTCTAGCTTTTCCTCGCGGATTAGGCAGCGGATAACAGCGCACTGCTGCAAGTCTTTCTCGCCAAAATACGCTCTCTGCGGACTGACCAACGTGAACAGTCTCAATACGATCGTCGCTACGCCAGCAAAGTGCCCTGGTCGGTGCTCGCCCTCCCACTGGTCGGCGATCCTTGCAGGCAGTCTGTCGTACACGCCCTTTGTGACCATTTCGGACTCGGCAGGCACGAAGACTGCATCGACGCCGGCTCGCTCAGCAACGGCCATATCTGTATCCAAGTCTCGCGGATAAGTATTGAAGTCTGCCGGCGAGTTGAACTGCATCGGATTGACGAACAACGAAACGATCGTCGTCTTGCACTCTTTGGCGGACTCGCTCATCAGGCGCACGTGCCCGTCGTGAAACGCCCCCATAGTCGGGACCAGACCGACGTCGTCGAGCCCATCACGAAATGATCGAAGTTCAGCGATAGAGCTGAGAACCCTCAAAAGCTGTTTTCCTGCGAAGGGAAGACTCCGGTTCGCACTTCTTCGGAGTACTGAGTCATCCCCTCGGCCATCGCCTTGCGTGCTTGCGCGAAATCCTTTGCGTGTTTGAAAGTGCGCTCGCTCAGGCCCATGATGTCGTGAAAAACTTGGATCTGGCCGTCGCAGTGCGGTCCGGCGCCAATCCCGATAGTCGGGATGTCGAGGTCCGCCGTGATTCTGCCGGCGAGCTTTGCTGGCATGAGTTCGAGCACGATGGAGAACGCACCGGCATCCTGAATAGCGCACGCCTCGCCTCGGATTCTCTCGCCGTCCTCGCCCTTGCCCTGCACCTTGTGTCCGCCAAAAGCGTGCACCGATTGCGGCGTGAGGCCGACGTGCCCCATCACGGGGATGCCAGCTTTGGTGATCGCCGCGACCTGCTCGACGTACGCGCCTTCAAGCTTCACGCCCTCAGCGCCAGCTCTCATGAGTTCGACGGCGGAACGTACTGCCTGCGGCGGAGACTCTTGATAGCTTCCGAACGGTAGGTCGGCTATGAAGAGGGCGTCCTTAACGCCCGCTCTGGCCGCACGGACGTGATGGACCATGTCGGCCATCGTGACGCCGACAGTCGAGTCGTAGCCTAGCACGACGTTTCCGAGCGAGTCGCCAACCAGAATCAGGTCGACTCCGGACGCATCCGCGATCGCACCGCTCGTCACGTCGTACGCCGTGACCGAGACGATCAGCTCGCCTTTGGCCTTCATCGCTAGGATCGAGGGCGCAGTGCGCTTTCCAGCCATTCCGAGTACGATTTTACCGGCTGTTCGCTTCCAGCCACGCTAGAACCTGAGCCGCATGGTCTTTCGGCTTCACTTTCGACCACGCGTGAACGACGACTCCATCGGAGTCTACGACGAACGTGCTGCGATCGACGCCCATGTACTTTCGGCCGTACAGCGACTTTTCTACCCATACTCCGAGCGCCGTCAGCAAGCCCTTCTGTTCATCTGCGAGCAGCGGCATCTTCAGGTCGTTCTTGGCGCTGAATTTCTGATGTGACTTGACGGTGTCCGGGCTAAGGCCGACGAGCTGGACTTCGCCGAACCGGGAGTGTGCGTCGCGAAACTCGCGAGCCTCGACGGTTCACCCAGGCGTACCGTCCTTCGGATAGCAAAACAGGACGGTCTGTTTCCCAAGCAAGTCCTGGCGCGTCCAGGTTTTTCCGTTTTGGTCCTCTAACCTGAATTCTGGGAACGGCTTGCCGATCATCTCTCTGCCGATATATTGGCAGGTTTTGCAAGGTCGAGCCCTGGCGGAACGATTAGATTTGCTTCACGGGAGCGTCGAGCAGTATCGCATGCATCAGATCCGTCCGCAAGGCAACGCCGATCAGCCCGCCGTTCTCCACGACTGGCAGAACCGTCAGCCCACTGTTCAGCATGAGGTGCAGAGCGTCGCTGATCTCCATGTCCGGTCCGACGATCTGAGGGGACTGGCTGCCGAAGTGAAGCGCCGTGTCAGAGGCCAGGCTCGTCAGGTTTCCGCGTTGGTGCACGGCCCGAGCGACGTCGCCCTCGGTGATGACGGCGACCGGGGCATGATTCTCATCCACGATCACGAGCGTAGCGAACTGGTACAAAGTCATCTTGTCGATCGCGTCACGCAACGTGCTACGCATAGTAAGAGTGGGGATGTGTGCGTGCAGCACGGCCCTGAGGGTCATGCGGTTATTTTAGCCGACTTGGCTACCAGTATGGCGGCAAGGTCGAGCTGTCGAACCCGCGCTTGTCGGAGACCACGAAGTTGTACTCGTCCGCAACCCACACTCCGTCTTCGCGGTGTAGCGTCATTGCAATCAGCGGTCGCTCCGTCCCTCCCCAACCAGTCGGCTCCTCACCAACGGCGATAACCCGCGCGGTGTCGTCGGAGTATTTCAAGACCTTAAAATAGCGGACTTCGTCCGAGTCGGATGTGTCCTGCATGACTTCGAGGACGACGGCTGACATGCCCTTGCCGAACTGATATGTCATGAACTCGATATAGGCGTACGGGCTGAAGACCGTAAGGAGGAACATCCAAAACGCTACGCGCCAGGAGAGGAAGTCATCCATGCGCTTGATAGGCCGGATCATAGCCATTATCACGGTCAGGATAACCGCGGCAACAGCACACGCGATCAGGTAAGCGATCATTCCCAGCATGAATCGGTCTCCACCTTGTGTATTCCACGTTCGCGTCGGTTTGATCGCGCCAATCCCAGCTTAATTACTAGGTTGTTGTGCCAAAAGACGGCGCACTGCGGCTGATGCCCGCTAGCCTCAATTCACGTTCGCGACGCAAAAGCGAGGCGGGGTGAGGCGACCTGGATGGATCAACTCGCCGTAGTGGCACCGCGTGCAACAGAAGAGGTACATGATCGACAGCTCGGTTCGAGGACAGATCGACCAGAGGTCGTTGTTGAACGTCAGCTTCTCAGTCCGAATCTTCGTTCCAGAGCATTTGGGACATTGCCACGCGCGGCCCATAGCTCTATTCTATCAAACAATTTTAGAGTTGTGCGAACAGTTTTTCGCGAGCGTCCTTGTCGTGCCGGTAATATTGTTGGCGCTTCGATGAGCGGGGATCGTCCGTCTCTACTTCAAGTAACGATGGATCTTTGGCAGGAACTCGTGTCCGGGGAATCCTGGGCTGGCGCTGTTGACGTGCTGATTCGAATGGGGCTGGCGGCGCTCTTGGGCGCGCTCATCGGCTATGAGCGCGAGAAGAGCGGGCGGCCGGCGGGCATCCGCACGCACATGCTTCTGATCATCGGCGTCGTTCTCTATAGCGAGGTCAGCCGCGCGTTCGGCGGGGGCGACGACAGCCGAATCGCTGCGCAGATCGTGACGGGCGTCGGCTTCCTCGGCGCAGGGACGATCATGCGGCACCGATGGGAGGTCAAGGGGCTGACGAGCGCCGCGAGCCTGTGGGCGACGGCTGCGATCGGGATGGCGGTCGCGACGGGCGGGGAGTTCTATGCGGTGGCGATCGTCGGTACCTTTCTCACGATGGTCACGCTTGCTTGGGTCTCGAAGCTCGAAGCGAAGCTCGTGCCGTTTGCAGAGCCAACGACCTTGCTGGTCGAGCTCGATGACCACTCGAGGCTCACGGCGCTGTTCCAGCTGATGCAGGAGTCTGGGATCTCCGTCGAGGGCGTCAGAATCGTATCGACGGAGCCGAAGCTGCACGCCCAACTCGAGGTCAAGGGGGAGCGAGATAAGATCATGCGGGCCGTCGGAGCCGCCGAAGGGGTCGGGGCGGCCAACTGGGCCGACAGCTAGGGGCTAAAATTGGGGTATGCGGACCGCGAACCCCGTCAAGGCTGTACACCGCCGCCAACTCTCCGAAGTCGATCCCGAGGTCTTCGAGATCATCGGCAGGGAAGAGCAGCGCCAGGAGCAGAACCTCGAGCTGATCGCCAGCGAGAACATCGCCAGCACTGCGGTGCGAGAGGCCACCGCATGCGTTATGACGGACAAGTACGCCGAGGGTGTGCCCGGCAAGCGGTACTACGGCGGGTGCGAGCACGTCGACGAGGCCGAGCGGCTGGCGATTTCGCGTGTCAAGGAGATTTTTGGAAGCAAGTACGCCAACGTCCAGCCGCACAGCGGCGCGCAGGCGAACATGGCCGTCTACCACGCGTTCATGAAGCCCGGCGATACGCTGATGGGGCTGGCGCTGACCGACGGCGGGCACCTGACGCACGGTTCGCCGGTCGCTTTCAGCGGGCAGATGTACAACATCGCGTCGTACGGTCTGAAGGACGACGAGACGATCGACTACGACGACGTTCGTGCGGTTGCGCTTGCGGCGAAGCCCCAGATAATCGTTAGCGGCGCGTCGGCTTATTCTCGCGCGATCGACTTCGCGTTCTTCACGAAGGTCGCTGAGGAGGTCGGCGCGATCCACATGAGCGACATCGCGCACTATGCGGGTTTGATCGCGGGCGGCGTATACCCGAACCCCGCAGGCGTCGCGCACATCATCACCTCGACGACTCACAAGTCTCTGCGCGGGCCGCGCGGCGGGATCATCCTGTGGGACGACAAGGAGTACAGCAAAGCGATCCGGATGTCCGTGTTTCCAGGTCTGCAAGGCGGGCCGCTGATGCACGTGATCGCAGCGAAGGCCGTGGCGTTCGGCCTGTGCCTACAGCCGAATTGGAAGGAGTACGCCGCGCAGGTCAAGACGAATGCGCAGTCCCTCGCGGCCGCGTTGGGCGAAGAGGGCTTCCGCATCGTCAGCGGGGGGACGGACTCGCACCTGATGCTCGTCGACGTTCGTCCGTTTGGGATCACGGGCAAGGTTGCGGAAGAGGCTCTCGACAAGGCCAACATCACGACCAACAAGAACACGATTCCAAACGATCCAGAGAAGCCGTTCGTGACTTCCGGCGTCCGACTCGGCACTCCGGCAGTCACGACTCGTGGAATGCAAGAGCCCGAGATGAAAGAGATCGCGTCGCACATCGCCGAAGTCTTGCGGCACCACGAGGACGAGGACAAAATCGCGGCGGTCAAGCAGAAAGTGATCACGCTCTGCGAACGCTTCAGCATCCACGGTGCCCAAGAAGATGCGCATTCTGTCCCCTCTCCCTTGGGAGAGGGTTAGGGAGAGGGTGTGTCCTGCGGCATGATTGTTTGATTCGGAAATGATTTGGATTGTTCGAACCCTCTCCTAGCCTCCCCCAAGAGGGAGGAAGCCAATCCCCTCTCCCACGGAGGAGGGAACCGAGCGGCGCTCTACATGCGAGACGTTTGGGCTCCGTGAGTGGTTCTCGATCCACGATGTCTCGTAGTGCTTCGGAGCGCGTCCGGACTGCCCGTTTGGAACCATTCATAGCCCTGCAACGTATGAATCAGTGGTCACCGGTGGAGGACGGATCCACTACGAGATGAACATCAGGAACTTGCTCTTACTGGTACAGATCGCCGCAATCTCTTGCGCATGCACCCGACCTGAATCGCGCACTGACACCAAAACCGCGCCAGCAGTTGAAAAGCAAATTGAGAGTCAAGCTAGGAACACTGATTTGCCTGCTGAATTCGATCGGCAAGCAAGGGCGGCGCAAGTTTGGGACGAGTGGCCGAACTTCACGACAGATCTGCCGCTCATGGGGACGGACAGGCCGCTTGAACGCACTTTGCCGATCGAATATACGAGCGGTTTAACGGACGACTTCGTAAGACTTGACGGAATCGTGATAGACGACTCAGATGCCGCAGTCATGCTTACCAATGTCGGCTCCGGACTATGCATTTACTTTGTCTCTCTGTATTTGCTGAAGGATGAGCAATGGGAGCTGAGCTACAGGTACGTGGAGCCGATATCGCTGACTAGTGCGATCAGAGAAGTTCGTTTGAACGGTTTGAACCTCTTCCTGAAAGCCAACGTGCAAGAGAGTCCGTGGGAGAGCACAATACCGCTCCCGGGCAACGTTGGCTACGTAGATAGCGGATAAGTCGCACTCTACGATCGTTTCAACATCCACGGCGACTAAAGGGAAAGGACTTTCTCTGCTCTAACCCTCTCCTAACCTCCCCCAAGGGGGAGGGACCGAATCCCCTCTCCCTTGGGAGAGGGTTAGGGAGAGGGTGTGTCCTGCGGCATGATTGTTTGATTCGGAAATGATTTGGATTGTTCGAACCCTCTCCTAGCCTCCCCCAAGGGGGAGGAAGCCAATCCCCTCTCCCTTGGGAGAGGGTTAGGGAGAGGGTGCGTCCTGCTCACGAAACGGGTCGCGCCCTGACCTTTGGATGCAAATCTCAAGCACGTGTTTGGCGACACTTTCTGGCTCTTCGAAGCACTCGATTGAAGAGAACCGAACCGTTTCGACGCCTAAATCTCGAAGAGCTGCGTCTCGTTCGCGATCTTTGTCAGGGTCGTGCTGCTCGCCGTCGACTTCGATGCACAGCAGAGCTTCGTGACAGTAGAAGTCCAACGTGAACACGCCCAACGGAACCTCTCTCTTTATCTTGAAGCCGATACGGCCTGCACGCACTTCATACCAAAGCCGTTTCTGAGACTCAGACATGTCTTTGCGGAGCCTACGTGCATTTGTCGTCTGCTCAACGGTTGGACGAGGGAACTCCATACTGGACTTAGGTTAGCGCAAAAGCGGGCTCCGTAGGCAAGCGCACCCTCTCCCTAACCCTCCCCCAGGGGGGAGGGAATTGGTTCGTGCACTACCGCAGACTCGATCACGTTTTGCGAACGCTGCAGCATCCACGACCTCGCGAGCCGCGCTCCTGATATTGAACCAAGTCGGAATGTGGCTACACTCAAGCAAGGAGGTGAAAGAGAATGAAGCAATTTCCGATTGTCGGACTTTTCGTACTCATGGCCCTGTGCGGGTGTAGAACTTCGGATCGCACGATAACGCTCGAACATAGCTGGATCACAGTCGAGCCCCACCGCTTCGAGAGTGGTTTCTTGGCAATTACCTACTCCACTGACGGGGAGTTGATGGCAGGACTCTCGGAGGCTGAGGATTCCTTCGAAGTGAGGGACGTCGACACCGGATCGCTCGTCGGGAGCTTCCCTGATCTGACCACTGGCTGGTGGCCAGCTCTTTTTAGCCCGGACAACGAGTCGTTGATACTCGTCTGCAGTGGCAAGAAAGTGTGCGAGTCTGCGGTCGTGCCGGTTACAGGTACAGACACGGAGCCGGTGGTTCATGCAAGAGTCTCAATCGATGCCGTGGTCGAAGATGAGAGTAACGAAAGCTTTGGCGTAAACAACTACGACTCAACATTGCACGCACTTACAAACGGGGTTGTGCTCTTCCGCGACGGATCACTGGTAGCGGTCGCCGGCGCCGAAGGTCAACCGTTCTTCGACCAGTACGGAGCGGTCTGGTATCGGTCGAGAAGCGGATGGTCGTCCGTAGGTCGGGACAAGAGTGTCACGAAAGGGGTAGACCGGCCGGGATACCTTGTCGCTAATCAGACTGTGCACCGAGGCTCGATGCACCTGTTGATCGACGCAACGACCCTTGAACGAAACGACGCAGAAGCGTATGTCACAGCTGTGTGGCTGGATCATGACAAGGCGGTCGAAATGCATGACGACGAGTCAGATGAACTGATGCTAGACAGGACGGCGCTCGTCTACGTCGGCGCCGACGTGTATTGGTTCGTGTTCGTGCCGAACAGGAAGATCGTCGCGATCACGACGAACGAAGGCACGGCGTTCGTCCCGTACGTCGTCAAACCTCGTGGGAAAGCCGACGAGTAGCCGTGGCAGTCGTTGATCGGGTTAGTTCGGATTCGTTCGGATTGGCCAGGATTTGCTCGGATTTGTTTGGGTTTGCTTGCCGAGACGGCGATCGCGAACTCATAGTAACGTCGCACTACCTCGTCCCGTCTGAAATACCAGGAGGATTGATATGGGACGAACCTTTTACTTTTTGACGGTTATCGCAGTCTGTGCCTTGAGCACAGCTGTTCTCGGACAGGGGGGCGGCAGCTTCGGCGGGGGAGGTGGGGGCGGCTTCGGCGGCGGCTTTGGACAGGGCGGCGGATCCGATAACGACACCTACGAAGAGGCTGTACTCCTCATAGATAGCGAAGTGGACGCGTACCTAGAGACGAACGAGATCAAGAACATCTTGACGACAGGCGAGATTAGCCAGTGGACGCTGAAGCTAGAGGCTGGGCAGGTCCTGATCGCAGACGCGCGGAGCGACGCCTTCGACCCCGCGCTGCAGGTCATTTTCTTAGAGGAGGATGAGGACGAGGAGGCCGAGGGGATCGTTCTCGCAGAGAACGATGACCGTTACCCCGGCGACCAACGACCGCTTCTGATCTGGCGGTGCGAAAGGGACGGCGAGTACAGACTCCGGGCACGGTGCTTCCGCGACAAGTCCGGCGGGCAGTTCTTCTTGCGAATGAGGATCTACGACTCAATGGACCTACTGTCGGAGAAACCCGTAGATATGCAACTTGACGGTCAGGAGAAGATCCTGATTCGCATCCCAATGAAGGCAGGACAGATCAAGAAGGTCATCATTGAACTTCCGAACCGCAAAGAGTACGTCTGGGGGAGAATCGAGGGCGTGATCTCTCCGACGGGGTTGCCGGACATCGAGCTCACTAGGCCGATGAGGAACGTGATCAGCGACGCTGTAATGGCCGCTGTCGATGGGGACTATTACGTTATCGTCAGACCCAGCGGCCCGAGCGACTGGAAACTGCGAGCCCGCATTCAAGATATCGTTGAAGTAGCGCTATCGAGAAAGGAGGGCAGATACACGGTGTCGGCATCTAGAAACACGCTTTCGCTCTGGACGCTCGACGTCAAAGAGGGCGATATCCTCCAGGTTTCCACACCGGGGCTCTCGCTGAGTTCTCGGTTCGCCCTCGCCGAGCACCCGGACATCTCTGAGTACGATGTGGGGGAGAACGACACCAATCCGTTCTTCCCGCAACCGGTGGATGAAAAGGACGATGAGGGGCCGGCATTTGTCAAGCTCCCAGGGCGCGCCCGTGACCCACGGATAACGGTGTTCGTCGTCAGACGCGACGCGACGCTCTGGCTGGCGTCGAACGGTCTCGGAGGTACGAGCGAGACGTATACGCTGTCGATCACGCCGGCCGCCAGAGACTTCACAGCTGTGAGCGAGCGCAAAGACCAACTGCGGATCGGTTACACAGACTACTGGGCGTTCGACGCCGAGGTGGGGGACGTCATGACGTTCAAGACCAAGGCGAAAGGATTTGCAGAAAGGGTCATCGTTTACGACCCAGACCTGAGCGTGACCGAGAGCGCGTACGCTACCGTTGACGAGACGGAGACCGACTGGAGCTTGATCGTCAGAAAGCCGGGCAGATACTTGGTGGCAATCTCGGCGATCGGCGACGGAGGGAGCGGTCCGTACACGCTCGAGCGTCACGTGTTCGGCGCCCGGGAGTTTGGAAAGGGGTCTCCTGCACAAGGCGACTTCTCAAGCGGTCGGGCTGAGGTCTGGAAGTTCATGGCCACGCCGGACGAACCGCTGCTCGTGCACTGGAGATCCTCCAACTGGGCGTACACGATCTCGATTCGCGACGAAAGAGGCGTCGCGATCGAGTTGCCGCTGACGACCGTAGACGGCAACAACAAGTACGGAGTGCTGAAGGTGAATGAGCCAACGACGTATCTGATCGTGCTGGTCTCGAACGGCGGGAAGTCGAACTACTCGATCACGCTGCGCGACCTGCCGGGGAGGTGAGATTGACCGAAGCATCAAGTTGTGGAAGGGCGAGCGCGTCATCCTGAGCGGATCGAAGGACCACGCGAGCCGCGTGATGGGCGCCGGCTCTCGCGCTTCCGAAACCTCCTTCCCCCAACCCCCTTCCTCCTCCGATGCAGGGGGAAGGGGGCTATGAGCCCGAGATCCGAGAATCGATTTGATTCGAGACGTATTGTGCTGCGAATCCAGCTCTTGCACAGCGCACGAGGATTTACCTAAGGCCTTGCGCACTGCACAAAGTTGGTTTTGATTCTGACGTCTGAGAGCACTGTAATCAGGCTGTGGGACGAAGTAGGCCTCACGGTAACGTCGCGGCAGGCCATCCCGTCACAGAGGACAGGAAGATCGAAATGAAAAGAATCATTCACATAGCGACAGCAATAGCAGCCTGTGCCTTTAGCACAGTAGTTCTTGGACAGGGAAGACAGGCTGGCACGATACAGGATCGTTACAACGCTAAGGTCCGTGCGATCGACAGCGCAGTAGCTTCATACTTCAATCCGCCGGAGATCAGAAACATCCTGACCCCCGGCGGGTTCAGCGAGTGGTCACTGACCTTGAAGAAGGGCCAGGTCGTGATAGCGTCCGCGCGCAGCGATGCGTTCGATCCCGCGCTGCAGATCGTCTTTATCGACGACGACGGAGCAGAAGAGGTACTCATTTACAACGACGACCGCTACCCCGGCGACCAGCGCCCGTTTCTTATCTGGCGGTGCGAAGAGGCCGGAGACTACAAGTTGCGCGCACGGTGTTTCGAGGACGCGGCGGGAGGTCAGTTCTTCTTGCGGACGAAAACGTACGACTGCCTTGACATCTTCTCAGGAAGAGTCACAGAGATGGAAATCGAGGCTGGCAAGAGGTTCTTCTTACGGATTTCGATGAAGGCAGGCGAGATCAAGCGGGTTCATTACGGGGGGCCGAACTTGAACGTTTACCCACCGATCAGAATCGATCAGTTTATCTCGCCGACCGGACTGCCAGACATTAACCTGATCAAGCCGATCGAATCTGTCGTGCCAAATACCGTGATGGCAGCGGTCGATGGCGACTACTACGTAGTAGCCAGAACGACCGGCAATCGGAACGGGAAGGTGCGGGCTACGATCGAGGACATCCCAGTACACCAACTAGAACGCGAAGACGGACGGTACTCGGCCCAGGCGCCAGTCAATTCGCTTTCACTCTGGTCGCTCTCCGTCAAGAAAGGCGACTTCTTGGAAGTGTCTACTCCTGAGCTTTCCTTTGGCTCAAGGTTTGTGCTCGCAGAGCAACCGGATATCTCAAAGTACGACATGCAAGATCCGGAGAAAAACCCGTTCTTTCCGCATGTACCGGACGAAGAGGAGGAAGTTAAAGGCCCTGCGTTCATCGCGCTGCCAGCGCGTGAAGGCGATTCGCGCAGAGGAGTGTATGTCATCCAGCGCAACGCCGTGCTGTGGCTGGTGTCGGACGGCGCAGGAGGGAAGGGGAACACGTATACGATGTCGGTCCGTCCAGCGGCCAAGGAATTCTCGCTCGATCAGGAGATCGAGAGCCATTTGAGGATTGCGGACACCGACTATTGGGAGTTCAATGCGGAAGCTGGCGACGTTATGACGTTTGTGACGGGCACGACACAGTTCTCTGAGCGGCTGATCGTTCGCGATCCAGAACTTCGTGAAGTCCGGACCGTGTCCATGTCGCTTGACCAGACCTCCGCGAGCTGGAGCATGATCGTCGAGAAGCCCGGTCGGTACTTGGTGGCCGTGTCTGCAAAGGGTAACGGCGGTGGCGGTGCCTACACCTTGAACCGGCAGGTGTTCAGCGCTCGGGAGTTTGGAATGGACTCGCCCGCGCAAGGCAACTTTTCAACCGGAAAGGTCGAGGTCTGGAAATTTACCGCTACACCGGATCAGCCACTGTTCATACATTGGAAGACCTCGAGCTTTTCGTACACCGTCTCGATCCGCGATGAGAAGGGCCGACCTGCACCGCTGTCGCTGACTCGCATCGACGACATGAACCAGTTCGGGCTTCTCAAAGTTCGTGCGCCGAGCACGTTCTTGATCGTGCTGACATCGAGCGGCAAGGCGACGGACTATTCGATCACGCTCAGCGACATACCTGGGTATGTGATGGAGAGCGGCGCGTCCGAAGGGCGCGACCTCGGCGATGCCGGTGAGAGGCAAGACTGAGAAGAGGGCGGCCGCCGGCTCGTAGCGGGCTGGTGGCCGTGCCCGATCGTTATCCGCCGGTGATCCAGCCTTTGCGCAGGGCTAGTTTCTCTTCGTCGCCGTTGGCGACGTCCTCGATCTTCCACACGGAGCGGAACGCCTCGACAGGGACGACGCTGATCTCGTGCTCTTCGCCGTCGCGCCTTACCTTTAGCCGGATAGCGGTGCCGGCCTTGGCTTCCGAGAGCGCTGCACGCACCTTGCCCATCGTGTCGCGCCGGTCTGTGCCCTGCACGCTTTCGCCGTTGATCTCCAGCACGACGTCGCCAACCTTCAGGCCGGCGGACGCCGCGCTGTCGCTGACTCTTCGCACGGTCACGCTCCCCGACCCGAAGCCAGGCCGGGCGTCGAAGCCGTTGTCTACATAAGGCACCTGATCGGCGGTCAGCTGATACCCGACCCTGGCCAGCTGTTCTTCCAGCGGGAGTTGGCCTGGATTCATGACGACGTCGTCAAAGAAGTCGTCTGAGCCGCCGAACCGCACGTACTGCCGACGGATTTCTTCTTCGACGAATCCTGGTTTGTCGTCTTTGCAAATCTCCCACAGGGCGAGCATTACGTCGTCGAGCGAGCGTTCGCCGTTCGTCCGATCACGCATCTCGATATCGAGGACCAGTCCGGTCACCCAGCCGTAGTTGTAGTAGCTGATCTGGTAGCCGTTGCTGTTGCCGCGCCCGTTGTTCGTCTCGCCGACGCGCATGCTGGACTCGTACGGCGAGACTTCCAGGCGCGCAGCGTTGTTGCGGACGTTACTGATGTTTGATACCAGGTCGCCGAGGAAGGCGGACTGGTCCAACGTGCCGAACCGATACGTCAAGAGCGATGCATAGTAGTCCGTGACACCTTCCAGCCAGTAGAGCGCGCCGGTCTCGGGGAGTTCGGTGTAATCGAACGGTCCGAGCACCCGCGAGCGGATCCGCTTGACGTTCCAAAGGTGGAAGAACTCGTGCGCCAACACTCGTATCGACCTTGGCCCGATGCCCTGCGCCAAGCTGATCTGCGTGCTCGATAGGTGTTCCAGCCCGCCACCGCCATCTTGCCCCGGCGTAACGTTGAAGTGCCAGATGAACTTGCTGAACGGGAGCCCGCCGAAGAAATCGCCCTGGCCGTCGGTGATCTCCTTGCACACGCGCAGGATTCTCTTTCGGTCGACGTTGTTGCGCGGCGCGCCGCGCATCGCGATGGTGATCGGCTTTCCGTGCGACGTGTAGCGAAGTTCGATAAAGTCGCCCATCGTCACGGGATTGTCCGCGAGCACATCGTAATCAGGTGCGGTGTAATCGAAGTACGAGTCGCCGATCGCGTCGAGGCCGATCGCGATCTTCCAACCGCGCGGCGTGTCCAGTCTCAGTCGGCACGCCTCTTCCTTTCGCCCGACCAAGTACATATACGTCGGCGGGCCGCTGTAGTGCATCGCGCCCTCGCTGATCCGGTTCGGCACGGTGTAGGCGATGAACACGCGCGCAGCGTGTTCGAGATTCGCCGACCAACTGTTGTCTGAAGCGTGCTCGACCGTGAGGGTGTTTCCAGAACTGTCCATCGCGTGAAATTCGGAAACGCTCCGCCCCATGTCCCGCAGCATGTACGCCCCAGGCGACCAGTTCGGCATCTGTACTTCGAAAGCTCCGGCAGGCGCGATGAACGACATCGAGACGAGAAGCTTGCCTTCGTCCGGCATCGGAGTGACGGTGTACCGGATCTCCCCGCTCGAAAGCGCGGCGACGGCTACTAAGGCGAACAGGGACAACGTGCGGTGTAGGCACATGGCCACAGTCTACACCGGGCAGGCTCTGAGGAGTCTGCCCGGCCGCGCAAGCTAATACATGCGGTTACAGAGTCCCGCGTAGCGCTTGTTCGCGCTAGACCGCTCTCAGAGATCTTAAGGAAGTTCAGTCGATTTCGGGCGAGGCGGGAACGTTGATCGCAGGAGTTCCAAGAGTTCTCTGTACGAATCGGCACGGAGTGCTGCCTGGCTGGTGCGCTTCTTATCTCGAAACTGTCTGATCGTGACGCTCACCAAATTGGTGATAGTTGGGTTCGGCGGGCTGACGTCGTCTAACTCGCCAAGCATAGACAGCAAGCAAGCTCGGAGTTCGAGGAAGTAGAGGCGCGGCCGCTTCTCTTGATACAGGGGATCGAGCAGCATCTTTGCGCCTGTAGTTGCGTCGCCGAGCAGGATCGTCATGCAGCCGAGCAGAACAAAGTGGTGGTCGTGCGTAACATCGTCGGCTCCGGCGTCCGGGTGTGCAAGAAACTCCGTGCACAGCTTTGCCGCATCTGCCCACCGTTTATCCTCGATTGCTAGGCGGGCACCCCTTGAGGCAACCAGACCGGCATCGTAGCTGTTCACGGTCCAGGCATTATTAGATCGTGTCCGCCGGTATAGATTCGCCCAACGCCGCCTCGCTTCATCCGGATCGAGTTCGCCTTTTGGAAACGCGAGCGACTCCCACTCCTTGTACACCGCCTCAGAGAAGGGCGACTTGTGCTTTGCCATAGGGCTTACTTCACCTGCTTCTCCTCTCCGCTCAAGGAGCGGAGAGGAGAAGACATTACACCTTAAAGAGTCCCGCGCAGCGCTTGCTCGCGCTCGATCGACTCGAACAGCGCTTTGAAGTTGCCTTTGCCGAACGACTTCGCGCCCTTGCGCTGGATGATCTCGTAGAACAGCGTCGGGCGGTCCGTGATCGGCTTCGTGAACAGCTGCAGCAGATAACCTTCGTCGTCGCGGTCGACCAGCACGCCCAACTCGGCAAGCTCGGAGATGTCCTCGTCGATCTTTCCCACTCGGTCGGTCAGCTCGTCGTAGTAGTTCTGTGGAACGTGCAGGAACAGCACGCCCCGGTTGTGCAGGTGCGTCACCGTGCGGATGATGTCATCGGTGCGCATCGCAATGTGCTGCACGCCCGCGCCGCCGAAGAACTCCAGGTACTCGTCGATCTGCGACTTCTTCTTGCCCTCAGCCGGCTCGTTGATCGGAAACTTTATCCGTTCGTTGCCGCTCGCCATGACCTTGGACATCAGCGCGGTGTACTCGGTCGAGATGTCTTTGTCGTCGAAGCTGATGATCTGCGTGAATCCGAGCACGTCTTCGTACCACTTCACCCACTCGTTCATTTTTCCCAGCTCGACGTTTCCGACGACGTGATCGATCTCGATCACCCCGATCGGGTCGCCCGGCTCGTTCAACGTCCTGAAGTTCGGCAGGAAATTACCGGTGAACTCGTCGCGGTTGACGAACGTATGCAACACATCGCCGTAAGTCTTGATCGAAGCCATGCGAACGACACCGTTGTCGTCTCTAAGTTCAAACGGCTCACGGGCAGACTCCGCTCCGCGCTCGACCGCAGTCCGATAAGACCACTCGACGTCGTCGACTCCAAACGCGATGTCTTGCGCAAAGTCGCCGTGCTGACCAATTGCATCCGCCATTGGATGACCTGGACGGATCGGCGCGGTGAACAGAAACCGCACGTTGCCCTGCTTGACCAGGTAGTCGACTTCGTTCTTCTGGCCGGTCTCGAGGCCGTGATACCCCTCGATGTTGAAGCCGAACGCGTGCTGATAGAAGTACGCGCTCTGGCGGGCGTTGTTGACGTAAAACCGGATGTGGTCGACTTCTCGGAGGGGGAAACTATCTTTAGCCATTGTCGGGCTGCTCCTATACTTCTATTATACGGCTGTCCCGACAGCGGATTAGGGCTCCGAGCGGTGCGTTTTCCGCCATTCTGCCAATCGCAGGCAACTCCTCTCCCCCCTGAGGGAGAGGCTGGGTGACGGGTCCAAGCTCTAGAGTCCTTTCCGCTTTGGATTTCATCCAACGAAATTATGCTGCCGAATAGAAGGGACTTTGTCTGCTTGCCCCATCTCCCTAGCCCTCGCCCTCGCTCGTGGGAGGGGACTAGTTTGCGTCGGGTGGTAGCCGACAGCTGCTACATAGGCACGGCGCCGTCGAGGTTCAGCATAAGCGGAGTGGGCGGGTCGGTCGTTTGGTACACCACCACGCCTGACCTGTAGGCAAGTAGAGCCGCGGCCCAGCCGCGAACTGGTAATCTTGTTCTACGCGGAAGCCATCGTAGCTCAGTGGTAGAGCAGCTGTTTCGTAAACAGCAGGTCAGCGGTTCGAATCCGCTCGATGGCTCCATGCGTTCTGCAGGTTAAGGACGCGTCCTCCCGGTCACTCCGACTCAGAAATCCAGCCTTCTACGCGCTTGCTTGCGGTCTTCGGGTCCGTGATCGCGCCTGCCTCGTCCGCCAGACGGGCAACCCTGAGAAGATGCTCGCGGTCGCGACAGGTTTCCTCGTGATTGACGAGCATCGCGTTCGGCTGGTGGCCGTTGAGCCAGGAGAGGAACGCGAGGCCGGTTTTGTAGAAGCGCGTGGGCTCTTCGAAGACGCACTGGCCGAGCGCCTCGCACCTCGACATGATCTCATCGTATCCAGTTCTGTCGCCTCGGTCCAAGAGCCGCAGCGCCAGCGCCGCTGGCTCGGCGATCGCGTCGAAGATGCCCAAGAGCGCGTGGCTGAAGTCGCCGAGCGGCACGTCCCTGTCGCCAAGCGTCGTCGTCCGCTCAACTGACCCGTCGCCAGCAATCAGACCCGCAAAATGGAAGTCGTCGCCGGTCAGCATGACTTGATCGTTCTTCAGCAGTTCGCGTCGGAGACGGACTTCCAGCGCGCCGTCGAGCATCGAAATCTTTGCGGCTCGCAGCTTCTGCGGATCGAGTTGCATGACTTTCTCGAAGGAATCGCCGGGGAAGTAGCCCTCCAGCGACGGCATGAACATGGGGCCAAGCCAGTGGACGATCAACGGCCCGTCGGACGAGTTCCGCACGATGTCGCCGTACACCTCGACGTAGCCGCTGGCGTCAGTGCCAAGAGATGGGAGCAGCGGCATTGGTAGGATCACCGGAACGCCGCCAGCCGAGCGGATCGTTTCGATCTGCGAACATACGCCGTCGACCAGTTGCGTAGTCGTCTCGACACGCTCGAGATGGTCGGTACTCGCGCCCGCGCAAAACCGAATACCAAGCTTGCCAGTTCGCTCAATCAGGTCGCGCGCGGCGTCCCAACCGAGCGAGAACCGTTGCGCGGTGTCCATCGCCTCTGCAATCCCCATGCCTGTTCGTGCGATGGAAGTCCGGAGGGACATGGTCGACTCCCAGTCGATGTGCTCGGCGATCTCATGGGCCGCGCCGGGGGAGTCGGGCATGTGGCCGACCTCCCGATAAGAATCCAGCATCGCGACGTGCACAGCCGCGTAGCAAAGCCTGGGAAGAGGCGCCGCCATGTCGACGCCGTTGGCCAACTCAGCCCAGCGGTCGTCGCGAAATTCCGGCAGAGGCGTCATCCCCCGCCGCCGAATTTATCGATGTACTTCGGCAGTTCGGTAATCAGCACATTTCCAACTCCAATAGAGATCACGAGGATCGCAACGATCATGCCGACGTTCCAGAACAGGCGCTTGCCGCCGACCGGCGAGTCCTCGCGGAGGTAGTCCTTCTTGATATGCAAGATGAGAAAGCCGAGGTAGGCGGCGGGCAGGAATATCCCGCAGATCACGTTCGTGGGGACGGGCACCCACGCGGCCATCTCTCCCCACCAGATCGCCCCGAGAACGCCGACGGCAGGCAGCAGAGTGAACGCCTTGTGTCCGATCGAATCGTTCTGGAAGCCGAAAAGCTTGACCCCCGCGAAACCCGACGCGAGCATCTGCATTGTGATCGAAGACAAGGCCATTGCGAGGATTCCAAGGCCGAACACCCAGACGCCGACGGTTTGTCCCAGTCTATCGGGATCCGAAAAGACTCTCGCCGCATCTTCCGGTTTAATCATCGAACCGACGAACGCCCCGTCGCCAAAGTGGAACACCGACGCGCTGGCGATGACCATCAGCGTGACGGCGATCGTGAACGGAATGAGCATCCCCAAGACCAGATCGAGCAGCGCCACCTTCCGCTCGCCGCGCCCCCATTTGTTGCGGATCAGGGTGTACGGATAGACGAACAGCATGTTCGCGCCGACTGCTGCGGCGAGGCCGCTGACGATAACGAGGTTGGTCGCGATGCTCGTCGGCCCACCGGCCGCGTCCGTGCCCGTCCAGTCGGGAGGGATCGACGGAACAAATCCTTTGAGCAGGGAACCGGACTCCGGTACTCCCGCCCGCACAACAACGACGAGCATGCTGACGATGATGAACCACACCATCCCGGTCAGCAGAAGCTCGTAAGAACGGACAAATTTCCCTCCCTTTCCATACAGCAGGCCGACCGGAACGCACCATGCCAGCGCGATCAGTCCACCAACCCACGGCTTGACTCCCAAAAGAAGGCTCAGCATCGCGCCCGCGAGCGCATACTGCGCGAACTGCCAGATGACGGACGAGATCAGGCCGCCCCAAGCGAACGCCCAGGCGAACAGCGGATGCGCGTGCTTTTTCAGCGCGTCGTACGGGTCCATCCCAGTCGAGAGCGTTTGCCACGCGACGGCCGACATCACAATAACGCCGAGCAACATGCCGAGTGGCGCGACCCATAGAAGTTGATAGCCGAACGCCGCGCCAGCAAAAATTGCCGCGAACGCGCTGCCGCCGCCGAGCGTCATCGCCGACTGCATGAAGCCGGGTCCCATCGTGCGCAAGTACTGGCGGAACAGTCCTTCGCCCTGCTTGTCACTCATCGGTTTGACTCCTTGCTTTGGAGGCTGCCATCCGGATCGCCTTGATCTCCTTTGATTCCGGCATCTGATTGTAGTACGGGTCGAGCGGGAAGCACCCTGAGATCTTACCGGTACGCGGTCCGGTCGTGCAGTCGCTGAACGTTCGGCAGAACCTCTTCCTTTTCAGCTCTCGACCGGCGAGCACGTCTGCTGGAAGGTCGTGGTAAGTGAGCGTCGACCGACCGAGACCGACAAAGTCGACGTGGCCGTTTCGGACCACGCTTTGGGCGACGTACGGAAGCCAGTCCTGCAAGTACGAGTACCCCGAACCGACCAGCGGTAGACCGGGGACCCGCGCCTTGATCTCTCGCACTGTTCTCAAGTGTCTTGCCACCTCCAGGAGCGGGTCCCGCGGCGGCAGGTATCCGTCGCTCGGCGGGTAGGCCGCCGGCCGCTGGAAGTGCGGACAGTAGTACGGTGACCCGACGGTGAGATTAACCATTGACACTCCGAGCGAACGAGCAAGTTCGAGGAACGCGACCGGCTCCGACCAATCCGGTCGCATTGGGTCGTCCTTTTGAACCCCAAAGCCGTGCGACCAGGGAAGATGTTCTTCGAAGTTCATTGGTGTGCCAAGTCGTGTGCCGGTCTCTTCGACGAACGGCGGAAGGTCGGTGATCGACACGCGGCAGCCGATTATGAGGCCCGGCCTTTCGCGGCGGATGCCTGTCACCACTTCTTTGAAAAACCGCGTGCGGTTTTCGAACGAGCCGCCGTAGTCGCCGGTGCGCGTCCTTGCGCCGAGCAGTTCGTGCACGAGATAGCCGTGGCAGGCCTTGACGTCGACGAAGTCGAATCCTGCGTCCGCCGCGACGCAAGCGGCCTTGATCATCCTGTCGCGGATCGCCCGCAGCTCGTCGTCGGTCAGCACGTGCGTCTCCTTTGGTAAATCGTATTTCGCCGCGAGCAGCGGATTGTTCTCGGCGATCAACGGCGCCATCGGTCCGTCTGGGCGCGAGAACCTTCCTGAATGTGTCAGTTGCAAGCCGACGACTAATTCCCCTGTTGTTCCGAAGGCCGCTTCGTGCGCTGACCGCAACTCGCCGAGCAGGCCTGCAAGCACCGCCCTCGTGTCCGCCTCTGGATTTAGGAAAAGCTGGTTCGGATTTGCGCGACCGTCGCGCTGCACGGCGAAAGCTTCACACCCCCAGATGAGCTTCGCGCCGCTTTCGCCGAACCGCCGCCACCTGCGCAACATGTGATCTGTCGGAGCTCCGTCGGCCGTTGCGTCCCACCCCTCCATGGGCTGTACGCAAAAGCGGTTCCCGACCGTGCGCGTCGTCCCGTCGGCTGCGACGATGTCCAGGCTCTGACCGAGCGGCCCCTCCCTGCCCTCAAGCTCCAGGTCGCACCCCAGTTCCGGGTCGCACTCGTAGAGGTAGTCGCGGAACGCCTCGATCGTTTTCAGCCGTCCTATCGGAGTGAAGTTCAATTCGGCTTCTCCATGAACAAAGGTCCGAGTTCTCCGCCGAGTCCCAGCCCGTCCGCGATACCGGCAAGATCGAGCGAGCCGTGTTCGATCCAGAGCTGGGTCAGGCGGTCTCTCTCAGTGTACAGGCCGGGCAGCGACTCGACCAGTTTGGCGCAAACGGCGTCGTCGAGGTGGTCGAGTCCGCGAAAGTAGTGGTGCCCGTTTCGCTCGACGTTCTGTATCCCCAGGGTCGCTTGCAAGGCCAGGTCTTGTTGCAGCGGCACCGAGCCGAGGTTCGTCAAGTCCTCGCCGCTTTGGAACAGCTTTCCGTCGCCGCGGGTGTCGATCAGCGCGCGGTTTGCGACGGCGCGGAACACGCCCTTGCACGCCTTGACGCTGACGCCCTTGTAGCCGATTTCGATTGCTCGTTGGAACGCGAGCGCGTCGGTGTCGGCTTCGTCGATGATGACGGGCGCGATCCTTGAGAGCCGTTCTAGCGATCTGTTCGCGGCTGCGTCGAAGGTGTCGCGGCGGGGAAGCGGTTGCTCGATCAGCACCGTGTTCTTGATCAAACGCCCACAGGTTTCGTCTTTCGCAAGGTCTTCGAGGGTGCCTGCGAACGCTTCGAGGTCGGTGCAACCCTCGTTGCCGTCCAGCGTGAACTTTACGTCGCGGTCGGTCGTCGCGAAGACGACCCTCGCTACGTTTCGGAGCCTCTCTCGGTCTATCATCGGGTCGCCAGTAACCTTGACCTTGAACCATCTTAAGCCGTACGTTTCGATGTCCTGCTCCAGCGCCTGCGGGAGTCCGTCGTCGATCCGTTCATCGGGGGGGATTTCGCTGATTGTTAGAGGATCGAGCATTCCCACGGTGTGCCGGACGGCGATGCTCATCAAGGGCTGCGCAAGCCTTTCGGGAGACCATCCCCTTGTTTCGGGGATGACCCGTTCGGCTTCAAACCCTAACGCGCCGCTGCATAGCGCCTGATAGAAAGATAGCCCCGCGAGGCGGCACGTCGCGTCGATGAGCGCACGCTCTGCGAGCGCGACGCCGAACCCGCGCACCAGCACGTCTGCGTCCCGGTGGTCTCGTGCGCCGACTTGCTCATCGTACACGTCCTTCCAGAGGTCGAACGCCGATTGAGAGCCCGCCTCGATGTACTTCGCTGCTGCTTGCTCTGCACTCCTCGCGAGTGCCGCAGAGTCCTCCTCGGGCGAAGTGTCGGGGCTCTTGTCGAACCACTTCGGGATGAGAAGGTCGCTCGACCGCCCGATCTCCGTTGACCCATCCTCCGCCTCGACGGTCAACGTCAGCTCGGCGATTGGCACCGTTCGCAAGACGTAAACGCCGAACTTGAACGGAATGCGCGTACTGACCGCTTTGGTCTTCAGGCTGCTCTCAACGACATGGACTTTCATGGGCTCGCGCCGCCATCGCTAGCGGCGCAGGGTTGATTCTACATCCATACGTTCCCGCCGCCGTGGAATGTATTTGTCCAGATCGGAGAGTCCGAGTGATTGATTCTCTTCATCCTGCTGTCGTCGTCGTATACTCCAGAGAGGACCGCAGGGAAATGAGAAAGCTCTATTTCGCCGTATTCGTCGTCTCGTTGCTGACCGTCGCGTGCAACAAGGACGCGGAACCTGAGCCAGTCGCCGCCCAGCCGGACTTCACCGGCAAGTGGGAGGGCCACACGACGATCACCGACGAGGATATCGACGTTATGCACGAGATGTACCCCGAGGGCGACCGAGACGCGCTCGAGAGGTCGATGCGCAAGAGCCAGGCAATGGTCTTTCGGCTCGAACTGAATGAAGACGGGACGATGTCTATGGGCGTAATCGGCGTCGCGGTCGGCATGTATAAGGGAACCTGGGAGCTGAGCGAGGACGGAGATTTGATTACGGTCTCTATGCTGAGCGGAGAGACGATAACCCGAGCTGGGGTCGTCGATCCTGTGACTGGCGAGATCCAGGAGACTGAAAGGATAGACCCCGGTCAGCCCGAACCGATGATGCGCCTCAGGGTCGTAAAGGACGGTCAGTCGCTGATCGTGACCGATTCGGTGCCGGGAGCCGGCAGGATTACGTACACGAGGCCTGGAACGGTCACGATGGAAAAGTACGTGCCCGATGACCCGTTCACCTATGCCGCGAACGGCGACGTCGCAGACTTCGTCGGAGAGTGGGACATGAGCTTCGAAGGGATTGACGCGATGTGGGACGGCATGCGCGGCATGACGAGCGAAGAGGACGTGCAGAAGATGTTGGACGAATTCGGGAGCGCGAAAGGCACCTTGCAGATCTTCGACGACATGACCTACCGCATGATCGATGGCGAAATTGTGCAGGAGGGCAGCTGGACGCTGAGCGAGGATGGCGCGACCGCGTTTCTCGAGCTGCCCGTTACGGAAGAAGAGGCCGCACAGATGGAGGCCATGGGGTACGACATGAAATTTGAGCTGCGCCTGACCGAGGATAGGACAACCCTCGTGGCGCATGACATGACCGGCTTCCGCGGCCCAATCATGAGCTTCAAGCGTCAGTGACCGATCCAGCCCGATGCTCTGTCAACGTACAAAAGGCATGGACATGAAACGCACTCACGCGCTACTCCCGGCGATCGCCGCTCTAACCGTATGCTCGTCGGAGTAACCAGCGTCCAAAGGCGTCGTTGCCGACGGTTTCAAGACCCGTCCCGCCATCCCTCCACACTCGCAGTGTGGAGGGTAAAAGTGTTCCCCGAGGGTTTGTCCCCCTGTGCCTCCCGGCTTAAGGGGTTGAGGGTTGGGCGATGCAAAAACTCCACCCCGGAAGAGGGTGGAGTTACAACAGATACCGGCCGACCGATCAGCTTACGCGGCAGATTTGCGACGACGGCGCGCAACAAGAGCGGAAACGCCTGCTAATAACGCGATCATTGTCGCTGGTTCAGGCACGGGCGTCACCGTCATGTTGTCCCAGACTAACGTGTTCGGGAAAGGACCGCCAGATACTCCTATGAAGTAGCTGATGTCCGGCGCAGACAGCGTCAAGCTGGCTGGCCTGTCCATCAAACCGTAATTCATCGAGTTCGTGTCAACGACCGCGTTGGACGAATTGTACGCTGTCACAGTCACTGTGCCATCGTCGTCGACACCTATATCCCCGAACTGCACAGTAAGCAGGGTCAAATCAATCGAGAAGTCGACGCGGATCGCTACCCTTGGGTCGCCACCGCCCACGATCGACCTTGTGCCGAATGTTGAAAAGTTAGTAAAGCTACCAAAGTCGAGAACGTCGATGGTCCCTCCGACGCCGGTGCCCGTCGCAGTGATGCCGCTTACCGTCTGCGAGACGCTAGAGAAATTCCCAAGACCTAAGTTTTCCCAATCGAAAACTTGGGCAGATGCGAAGGATCCCAGACTAAGAAGGCTGGCAGCGATCAAGATTCGTGTTTTCATGTTGTCCTCTCCCGGCCGATAATCGAAGCGACCTCAGATGAGTCTGTACGCCCTGCACAATAAAGTACAGTGTGGCGGCACAATACAGGCATTTTTGCTAGGCGGAGTCCAACGGTTCTGCCGGATGCATATTTCATGGGGCATGATGCGCCGGGTCGTCGCGGCTGACGGTTTCAACGCCCGTCCGCTCATCCCTCCACACTCGCAGTGTGGAGGGTAAGAGTGTTGCCCGAGGGTTTGCGTCCCGTCCCTCCCGGCTCAAGGGGCGGCCGCAAGACAGCGCGGCACCGCAAATTCACTTGGAATGCTTGCCCGCGCTTGGCTCTCGCTACTGCGTCGGTCACACTGCTGATGAAGCCCGATTCGTCCGGGCAACGCTCCCGCCCGGAGCGGAGGATGATGATATGAGAACAAAACTAGGATTCGTTCGCAACAAGTACGCCATCGTCTCGGCCGTCGCCATAGCCGCAGTGATCGCCGCCTGGGGGCTCTACCCGCGCGAGGCCGCTGCGCAGAGTTTCCCGTCGCCTCAACCCTCGCACTCCAGCGGACACATCACACTGAGACCTGGGGAATCCGTCCGAATCGGTATGTTGTTGCCGGCTGTCGAGCGCCCTAGGGAAGCAGGAAGAATGGTCGTGACTGACGGCAATGGACACGTCATGTTCGATGTGCATGAACCGCTGGCCGACTTGACACCGTTCTATGACATCGCATACCACGAGGACCCGGGCACAAGGAACGTGTTCGTCTTGACCGATGGCAAGTCTGGACGCGAGCTTGGCGTCGCTCCCAGCGACGACGGGATTCTGATTGCACTGCTGATCCCAGCAGTGCAGCATCCTCGCAAGTTCGTCCCCGCCCACGGGGCGAGCGTCCAACTGTTCGGCACCGACGGCTTTACCCTTAGCGTCGAACTGTTCTTCGACAGCTATTAGCGTGGCGTAGCGTTCGATCCAGCGCGCCTGGCAGCTCATGGGCTGGACCTCCGTGAGCTGTTTCATACCGCCGTACGGAGTGGGCACGGCTGACGGTTATCCTGAGCTTCTCGAAGGACCAGTCTCAAGGGTTTGTCCCCCTGTCCCTTCATCCCTCCACACTCGCAGTGTGGAGGGTTGGCCGATTCGTTGCATACTATCAGAGAGTGCGAAAGAAGAGGAAGGTCTGGTGGATCGTTGGTGGGGTGGGGTTCGTCGTGCTGTTCATGTTTGCGATGCTCGTCATGCGAGTGAACTCCGCCGACGCGAAGATGACGGCAACGCTCGAAGGGCTCGCCGCGCGCTATGGACTGGAAGTTTTTCCTCTCTATGCAATCCGTCCCCCCAGGTTCATAGGTAACGTCTACCAGTCTCCCGAGCTGTCCGAAGCTGACATCGATGAGATACTGAAGACGATTGACGACGCCTGCCAAGACTGCGCTGTTCGTCCCCGCGACCGAAAGTTTGACGACTTTGGATTGAAGTCGTTCTATACCGGCGACCAGTACCAGTCCATTCAGGAGATTACTATTGTCGGAAAGGATGCCTTCGAACCGCATTTTAAGGGCCAGTCTAGCGGAATATTAGTAGCCAGGAGAACCCCAACCCTGGTTGATCGGATCAAGAGCTGGTGGCCGTGGTGAGTGATGCGCGGGTGGTCGCGGCTGACGGTCATCCTGAGCTTCTCGAAGGACCAGTCCCGAGGGGTTGGATTGCGCGGGCTTTCGCGCTAATCCTCGGTTTCTTTGACCGCAGCGTCCGAGGAGCCTTTCACCAGGTCGATGACGTGAAGGCAGTCCTGCTTGTTCTTGTACGACTCGCCGGATGCGATGATCTCGCCGTTGTCGGCCTTCAGTCGCCAGCGCCATTCGCCCCTGACATCCTTGTAACAGTTGAATACCATGTTCGAACCTCAAGCCAGAGAGTACCTGGCACCCTGATGCAAAGTGGACCGCGCGGGGTGGGCGCGGCTGACGGTTTCAAGACCCGTCCCGAGGGCGAAGGCCTGTCCTGAGCTTGACGAAGGATCCCCCTGTCCCTCCCGGCTCAAGGGGTGGAGTTCTGGGTGCGACATGACGTATACTCCGGTGACGAGAACAGGGATATGAGACTACTCTTTTACGCCGTCTTCGCTGTTTCCGTTCTGGCCGTCGCATGCGACAAGGATTCTGAGCAAGTCGCCGCCCAGCCGGACTTTACAGGCAAGTGGGTCGGCCATACGAAGATCAGCGAAGAGTATATCGACGTCTTGCACGAGTCGTACCCCGACGGCGACCGCGAAGTGCTAGCGAGGACCACGCGCCGAGACTACGCGAGAATCGTACAGTTCCTCGAGTTGAACGACGACGGGACTGCGTTGATCGGAATCGACGGAGCTCCCGTCGAAACAATGAGCGAAGGGACCTGGGAGCTGAGCCCGGACGGCGAGTCAATCACGATCTCAATGCTGAGCGGTGAGATCTCCGAGGGATCTTCGACGTACGACCCCGTGACAGGCGAAACAATAGTCACTGAAGAGAAGATTACGCCCGGCACGCTCCAGCCGCGAATGAGCCTCGAGATTTCGGTGAACAGGCAATCGATGACGGACTCAGCGATGAGTGTGGGCAGCGTCATCTACTCGAGACCTGGATCGGCTGTGGTAGAGATGCCCGTTCCTGACGCCCCGTACACCTATGCGGAGAGCGGGGAGGTTGCGGATTTCGTCGGCGACTGGACTTTCCGGTTCGATATGGACGCATATTGGGCCGACATGCGCGGGATGTGGAGCGAGGCTGAAGTGCAGAGGATGAAGGAGGAAGACGACAGCGAGACGGACAGTTTACAGCTCTCGGACGACATGACTTATCGGTGGTTCGGGGACGGAATGCCGTTCGGCACCTGGGAACTGAGCGACGACGGCGCGACTTTGCTTCTCTTGCCACCCCTTTTTGCGGTAGAGGCCATACAGATGGAGGCCACGGAACTCGACGCCATGACAGCGAAGCTGCGCCTGACCGAGGACGGGACGACCCTCGTGGCGCATGATCCGGCAAGAGGCGGCTTTCCGTTCATGATACTAAAGCGGAAGTGACCGATCGATTCGGCACTGACGGCAGTGCGTAGCGGTCGCGGCTGACGGTTTCAAGACCCGTCCCGAGGGCGAAGGCCTGTCCTGAGCTTGACGAAGGATCCCCCTGTCCCTGTCGGCTCAAGGGGTGGGGGGTCTGTCGTCTACGGAACGATGATCCAGACGGTCTGATCAAAGCTGATCAGCCAGGGGAACGACAGCACTATGCCCGCTTCCTTGTAGCTGACCCTGGCCTTCATCTGCTTCGTACCTGCCTGTATGAACCGCCCCGGATCGACAGCGATGCTCACTTCCACGATCGAGTCTGCCAACGTCGCAATCATAAAGTCAACTTGCTCGTACGAGTTAGTGTCGTAGTTCCACAGCTCGATCCACTGCCCGATGTTGTTGATCTCGGCGTGGGCCTCAACTCTGAACCGCAGCTCGGTCGGTGTTTCAGTCGGAGCGGTGCCAACGACGATGAGCTGCACTTGGCGCTCAGCTTGGTTCAGCGTAATCCCTGGCAGCACAGTTATGAAGCTGTCGTCACTGTCGAATAGGTCGCTCAGTACGCCACCTGTCTGCGAACCACGGAAGAACGAGAAGCTGTCGGGCAGGACGGTCTGCTCCGGCCCTGGTGCTGTTATTTCTACGTTGAATGCCGTCGACTGCCCTGAAGGAATCGAACGATCCCACTGAAATGCGCCTGTGAAGTCAGCACCTCCCCACGGAAAGCCCGAATTGTCCAGATTCGTGATGTCCCCGTCAAGCAAATCGGATCGCAAAGTTGGCCACTCAGCCGCCTGGTAAGCGTCCGCGCCGACGCCTTGATAATTTATGACGTCACCCGTAACGGTATCCGTGATGGTCATGACGTCTCCTGAAATGGTCGCGATGTCGTCGACGAAGACACCGCTCACGTCCCAGTCCGAATAGTTGAAAACACTGATCGTCATGTCTGTACTATAGTTGTTCGTTATCACCAGCTCCTGCGTTACCGTCGCCTCGCCTGGAGAGCCGCCATCGGTCAATACGGTCGTCAAACGAGCATCGAAAATGGGGGTAACGTTGCCACGGACATCTACAAACTCGACTACCCATTCCAGGACTGCGGTATTCCCTATATACGATTGGCTGACGTTGGGCGGAAGGGCGAATTCGTTTTCGAACAACGTTTCGCCTTCTCCGTTGTTGACGCGATAAAACCACCAATTCAAAGGTAGGTGGTCAACGGTGCTGTCAGGCTGGAAGTCAGTCCCGGAGACGGAGTCGTACGCCCATCTTGCGTTTCCGTCAGTGATTTCGCCCTGAGGCCACACTGTAACAGTGAGCGCAAGAACGCAGAACAATCCAAGAATCTTCTTCACAATATAATCTCCTCACAATTCCAAATACTGTCCGGAAGCACGTTCCTCCAGAATTGACTCGTAGTCTATCACGACATGAAAAGAACTGTTCTCTAAATTGGTGTTCGAACCCAAACCCCAGCATTAGTACTAGGTATCCAGTGAAAAACACCGTGCCTCACATGAACCTATGGACCGGCGCAGTAGGCACTCAGCGCTGACGGTAATCCTGAGCTTGACGAAGGACCCGTCCCGAGGGCGAAGGCCTGTCCTGAGCCGGACGAAGCAACGAAGGATCCCCCTGTCCCTCCCGGCTCAAGGGGCGGAAGATTCGATGCATACTAATAGAGTGAGAAAGAAGAGGAAGGTCTGGTGGATCGTTGGCGGGGTGTTGGCCTTCGTTGTGCTGTTTGCAGTCTGGTCGTACAATTTCTATGTCGACAGCCAACGGCAGTATGCTCGCACCGCTCTGAATATGGTGCGAGCCGAACTTCGGACCGAACTGGCGGGGAGCAGCCGCAGAACCACTTCGGTTCTTCGAAAGAAGATTGAAGAGGAGACGGGCGACATTCAATCCTTTACCGTCGACGACGCGTACCCGCTGATCCTCTGGCATTCTGTTTACGTGGACGGATACCTCAAGGCGGACACCGGTGAGTATTGGTTTCGTTGCTGGGTGGATCGCGGCGATATAACGCTTGTAGCCGTCATGCCGCTTTCAGACGGGCGACAAGACGATTCCGTATCAAGTCAGTGACCAAGGATTGGCTGCCCTGGTGAGTGATGCGCGGGGTGGGCGTGGCTGACGGTCATCCTGAGCGAATGCCTGTCCTGAGCTTGACGAAGGATCCCCCTGTTCCGCCCGGCTCAAGGGGTGGCGGTATTCAAGGCCGACCGCATACCCGCCGGCACCAGAGGCACGCGCCGTGTTAGACTGCACGTATGGCAGTCGCACGAGTAACCGAAATCAGTAGCACTTCCTCGACGAGTTTCCAGGATGCAGTCCAAGTGGGCATCGCCCGAGCAACCAAGACCCTGCGGGACGTCCAGGGGGCATGGGTTAAGGAGATGAAAGTCGACGTTAACGATGGGCAGATCACGAGCTATAAGGTGCACATGCTTGTGACCTTTATTCTCGAAGAGTAGGGGCAACGCTGTGTGGTAGGATGGCGGCCGTCTTGGGTCTGTGCCAATTGGCGTTGCCCCGACTGACGCGCGGGGTGGTCGCGGCTGACGGTTTCAAGACCCGTCCCGAGGGCGAAGGTCTGTCCTGAGCTTGACGAAGGATCCCCCTGTCCCTCCCGGCTCTAGGGGTGAGTGGTTTCGGCAAAACTAAGACTCCAACCTGCGAGAGGATGGAGTTGCTGCGGATTTTGGGAGCCCGATCTGCTTACGCGGCGGAATTGCGACGTCGGCTCGCAGCGAGGGCCGCGAGACCGGCACCAATGGCGATGATGCTTGCTGGCTCGGGCACGGGAGTTACAGACATGTTGTCAAAGGCCACGGAGTTCACGATGGAACCGTTGGTACCCCCGACGATGTAGCTAATGTCTGGCGCGTCCAGCGTCAGGCTTTCGATACCTGTATTAAAGCCAAAAGCGAATGACTCCTGGTCGACCTGCACGTCCGAGGAGTTGAACGCCGTGATCGTCACCGTACCGTCGTCATCGTTGCCGCCGTCACCGAACTCCACTCGCACCTGGCTCAAAACCGCAGAGAAGTCGACGCGCAGCGGAACTCGATTGCCGCCTGCGCCGCCGTCACCGTAGATAGAGCGCGTTCCGAACCCAGCAAAAGCAAACGTCATGTCAAGAACCTGGACGTTCGCGCCGACGCCGGTGCCGGTCGCGGTGATGCCGCCGACCGTCTGGACGACGCTCGAAAATGACCCAAGTGACAGGTTTTCCCAGTCGAAAGTCTGTGCGCTCGAGATGGCGCAAGTGGTTAGTAGTAGCGAAGCTAGTGCAAGACGGGTTTTCATGATCGTAAGGTGACCGACAAGGACTGTGGTCAATCTGCAATTATGAGCGCCGCAGTCGTGCGATGTATAGACTGCCCAGGACAACCCGGCAATTCTGCCGGCGGCCTAGTCCCGCGCGTGTGCTGTGTCGGGCGGAGCTCTTGTTGCTGCGCCCAGGCGGGCGCGGCTGACGGTTTCAAGACCTGTCCCGAGGGTTTGTCCCCCTGCCCTCCCGGCTCACGGTGTGGGGAGTGCGGGTGGAACGCCGAGCATGGCGCCCGGTAGTCTCGCCATCACGCGCCCGCGCTTTTCATGAGGCCCAACGTGAACAGCAGTGCGGCGACCATCGCGGCGGCGGTCCGAACGGTGTTCCACATCGTCCACCGGCTCAAGTAGTGCGCCCAGACTTCGCGTGCGCCGGGATCGGTCGCAGACACTGCGGCCAGTTGGTCGTTCAGCGGGATGTTGCCGAGGATGGTAACGACAATCGTGCCCACGAGGTACAAGATCGCCCCTGCCAAGAAGTAAGGCGCCGAGGGACGCCCCCAGTCTGCCACGGCAAGCCCGCCCGCACCGAGCGAAAGCAACGCTGTCCCGAAAAACGCGCCCATGAACCAGGGGTTGATCACGACGACGTTGATCGACTGCATCGCGGCGATGCCCTCTGCCGGTGGCACGCGGCCCAGGGCCTTCATGATGAAGCTCGAGAACGCGAAGAAGACTCCGCCCACAAGGGCGGAACCAAGCAGGGCCGCCGTCCCGACCATCGGTATGAGCTGGTTCATTTCTCCACTTTCGTTCGATGTTCTGACGGTATGTTCCACACACCAGCGGCGGCGATCCGGCGCGCATACTCGGCGAAGTCCACCGGCTCGCGACCCAGCGCTCGACGGACGCCGTCGCACACGTTGGCGTTCCGACCGTCGAGGACGGTGGCGAACAGGTAGTTCAACAACCACGCGACGTCTTCCGGCAGTCCCATCTCCGCAACGCCGGCCGCAAAGGCCTCGGGCGGGATCTGGACGTATCGGATCTCGCGTCCGGTGGCGCCGGCGATCTCGTCCACTGCTTCGGCGAACGTGAGCAGTCGGGGACCGGTCAGTTCGTATACCTGGCCTGCATGGCCGTCTTCGGTCAGTGCGGCGACTGCGACGTCGGCGATGTCGTCCACGTCGACGAACGGCTCCCCGACATCCCCGGCTGGGAGAGCGATCTCGCCGCCCAGCACCATCGGGAGAAACGGCCCCTCAGAGAAGTTCTGGGAGAACCAGCTACAGCGAACGACGGTCCACTCGATGTCCGGACGCTGGATGATCAGCTCGCACGCCTGCGCCTCCTCTTCGCCGCGACCGGACAAGAGCACCAAGCGTCGGACGCCTTGCTTCACGGCCTGGTCGACAAAGGCGCGGATGGAGTCCGTCGCCC
The DNA here is from genome assembly GCA_022563855.1 of Armatimonadota bacterium. Taxonomy (NCBI): domain Bacteria; kingdom Bacillati; phylum Armatimonadota; species Armatimonadota bacterium. The sequence continues at coordinate 383,811 of JADFMN010000001.1, read as the reverse complement.
CCGGGATGGCGAGGTCGGGTGCGTAGACTATGTACGCGGCCGTAACGCCATCGAGCACGGCGTCCCAGTTGCTTTGATCGCCCCAGTCGAACGGCGTGTCAGACTGCCGCGATCCCTTCCGCACTTTATGGCCTTTCTCTGAAAGACGCTGGACGATTCGACGACCAGTTTTTCCGGTGGCACCGAGAACGAGTATCGAGGAGTTGTTCATGAGGTCACTGTCCGTGCTCGTCTGTCATGGCTGACGACCATGATTCAAGCATACCGAAGGTACGTCAGAAACTACACATACTCTAATACTGTCGATCCAGAAAGATCGAAGCTGGGCGCGGCTGACGGTTAACCTGAGCTCAGCCTGTGCTGAGCCGGATGAAGCATCGAAGGATCCGTCCCGAGGGCGAAGGCCTGTCCTGAGCTAGGCCTGTGCTGAGCTTGTCGAAGCAACGAAGGATCCCCCTGTCCCTCCCGGCTCAAGGGGTGTAAGGTGTGGGTTCGACCGCGTTTGCGAACAGGTCGCTCACGCCCTCGAGCAATATGTGTCGAACAAGCGATGAAGCCGGAGCCAAGGCTCAGGCTCTGGTATCGTAAAGTCATGACATTCGATTTGGAGGATTCAACATTATTTGGAAACGAGGCCGCCGAAGATGAGGACGCAGCTGTCTTCGACGCCTACTTTCTTCGACGATCGGATTACTCCTCTTTTGGATCCAACGAGCATAAGTTTCTTGTCGCACGCGCATACAAAGGTGAAGGTAAGTCAGCGATACTTCGCGAAGCCGAATCAACGATCGCAAAGAGCCACCCTGCATCGCTGAGGATAGTGACGACTGCTGCAAATATCGCGGTGGCGCCTGACACTCAGTCACCTGATGATTGGGTTCGGGCTTGGAAGCATTCGATACTGGAGCGTGTAGCTCAGGAGGTGGGTACCAGAATCGGCTTTGCGCTGGGCGATGACGCCATTGGCCTCGTTGAAGAAGCCGAGAGGGCCGGGTTCAGAGCGCGAAATCTTGTAAGTACAATCCTTGATCGCGCGAAGCCAAAATTGAAGGACTTTTCACTCGATCTGCGCAAATTGGGAATCCCATCGCCCAGCAGGGTCCTCCAGCGATTTCCACGCGACTATCCGATCTGGCTCTTCATCGACGATGTAGATCTCAACTACGATAACTCCGATAGTTCGAAGGCAAAAATTGCCTCCTTGATGACGGCATGTCGCCAACTCGTGAATCTGCTTCCTGAACTTCATATTCGAACGTCTATACGGCCTAATATTTGGGTCATCATTAAGAGGGAAGCTGAAGCAATGTCCCATGTGGAGCAATATATGGTCGATCTCACGTGGCAGACCGTTGATCTTCGCAATCTTCTTGCCGAAAGGCTGAAGGGATATCTTAAGCGGACGAATCAAGGCTTGGGACATTTTCAGAACAAGAGCAGGCAACAGAATGAGGAGCAACTCATCGCCGAGTTGTTTGAGCCCAAGATGCCGTGGGGCGGAGTTGCGGACGGAGAACAACAGACGAGACCACCACATGTCGTGCTCGGCACTCTCAGTCGCCAGCGCCCTAGATGGTTGATTGAGCTTTGCAAAGAGGCAGCAAAATTTGCTAGTCGAAGGGAAAGTTTGACAATCACGTACAAGGACATCACTAGGTGCTTGGAATCGTTTGGGGAGCGACGCGTCAGTGACACGATTGTTGAGTTCCGCTCGATGTGCCCTGAAATAGAAGAAATCCTCACAGCCTTTGCGAAGCAGGCCGAAGACTACAAGACTGACGAACTGATAACACTCATTGAGAAGAGGATACTGACACATGTCAACGTGAAAATATCCGGCTCTGTCGGTAATGCGAGCGCCATTAATATAGCACAATTCCTATTTCAAATAGGGTTCATTACAGCTAGGAGGCAGGAGAATGGAGGATATCAGCATTATAGCTACGTTGACAAACCGGAGCTGTTGAAGAGCCGAACGAGTGTTGATCAAGGACTCGCTTGGGAGATTCACCCCGTCTTCCGTCAAGTTCTCCAAATTCGCGATCCCTCGGGCACGAAGTATAGGCGCTCGAGTCGACGATAGCTAGTGCAATTCGAGCGATAAATTACGAGCCGCACACCACGGCACTCAGCAGCGAGCTCAAAGCGAGAAGCCGTACTGGTAGACCATCTTCATCGAAGCGATGAATAGGACGGCGGCGAGCACGCGTTGTACGGTGAGCGGCTTTAGCTTTTTCGCGCCGATCGTCGCGCCGAGCAGCGCTCCCGCCAATCCCGCGCCGTCAAACCTCGGCGTTGAAGATGCAGCAAACACAGGGTCGAAGTGCGAGGGTCGAGGGTCGAGGGGCTAAGTGCGAGGTGCAGGGGGAAAACCTGCTGAAAGCTTAATCGAAAGAACGGCAGTAATGCGAATAAGCTGGGTCAAGCGAACGGCAGGTCGCAAGCCGTTTGCCGAAAGCGCAACATCAAATGCGTTCCCTCTCCGATGGCCCGTCTTGGCCGGCGGGCCAATTTTGTTGGCAGTTGGCTGTTGGCAGTTGGCAGTTACACCGCGAACCCGTACTGGTAGACCATTTTCATCGAAGCGATGAACAGAACTGCGCCTAGAACTCGTTGCACGGTGAGCGGCTTCAGCTTTTTCGCGCCGATCGTCGCGCCGAGGATGGCGCCGACCAGGCCGGCGAGGAGTAGGTGCGGCAGGAAAACCGACGGCTCGTACTGCTCGGTCGAGACGCGGCCGAGGATTCCTGCTCCGGAGTTGACCAGAATGAACAGCGCCGAGGCCGCGGCGGTCTCCTTCGCACCCGCCCAGCCGAGAAGAATGATCAACGGACTGAGGAATATCCCCCCACCAACCCCGACAACGCCCGAGAGCAAACCGATCACCACACCGAACGCCAGCGCAGGAACGAGAGGGATCGGTCGCTCCTCTGTCCCCGACTTCTTCCGCATGACCAAGCGGATCGCCGCGAACAGCAGCACTGCGGCCAGAACGAGGAAGTAAGTCGCCTCCTCCAGTTTGAATCGCCCGCCGACGAACGCCGCAGGGATCGACGTGATCAGGAACGGCCACACGATCCGCCACTGGAAATGCCCCTGCCGCGAATAGGCGAACAGCGCGATGCCCGCGACGAGTAGGTTCATTGTCAGCGCGGTCGAGGATACGGCGACTCCCGAGAGGGCGGTGAACCCTAGCACGGCGATGTACCCCGACGCGCCGCCGTGGCCGACCGACGAATAAAGCGCCGCCACAGCCGCGATCATCACTAGGAACGGAGCCAACTCGGCGAGCGTCAGCGCGGCACCTTCCGGGCTAGCGGTATCAAGGGCTGCATTTTGCCCCATCCGCCGCGTTCAGCCACTCCGACTCGCCGTCTTCGTAGATCTCCTTTTTCCAGATCGGCACTCGCTTTTTGACTTCGTCGATCACGTACTGGCAAGCGTCGAACGCTGCGCGCCGGTGCGCGGACGAACACGCGACCAACACTGCGACGTCGCCGATCTGCAGTTTCCCGACGCGATGAACACAGAGGACGGACTCAACGTCGAACCGCTTCAGCACTTCTTGCAAGATCTTCTCTCCCTCTTTGACCGCCAGCTCGTTGAACGCTTCGTATTCCAATGCCTCGACTGTGCGCCCCTCGTTGTGATTCCGGACCAGTCCAGTGAACACGACCTGCGCGCCAGCTGACGGGCCGGGCGCATTCGGCGGATCGATCGGCTGGTCGGTTATTCGAAACACATCACCCTCCGGCTACCGGTGGGAGGAACACGATCTCGTCGCCATTTTCAAACGGTGTATCCATGGCGACAAACTCACTGTTCAGCGCCGCCTTGACGAAGTTTCGCGGAAGAGTGAAGCTGTACAGAGCTGCCAACTCATCGTACAGTTCCCCGACCGTCTCGGCAGAAGTTTCGTGCGTCTCTGAACTGAGGCCGCGTTGGTCTCGCAAAAGCGCGAAGTGTGTGAGCTGGACGGATTTCATCGGCTACCTCCCGAACCGATTGTCATGCTATCAAGTTCGGTTCCGGCCTCGATGCACTCGGCATCTAGAGGCACGATTAGAAGCCTGTCCGCAAGCGCGAGACCGGAGGTCATGTGCGAGCCTTGGCGGTCCAACGGCGTCGCAAACGGCTTCCCGTCGCGATACTCGGTCGTCGCACGGACAAACTCGAGTCGGCCCGGTTTGCGCCTGATGTGTTTGGTCAGGGTAATGCGAGTGCGCGGTGCGACCGGATGCAGCGATCCCGACATCTTTCTGATCGCGGGAGTGACGAGGGTTTCGAAGGTCACAAGCGCGCTAACGGGGTTCCCCGGTAGGCCAAATACCAAACAGGCACTAGACTTGCCAAAGAACACTGGTTTTCCAGGCTTCATAGCGACCTTCCAAAACAACTCTTTCACTCCGTGTTCCAAGTATACGTTTCGAACAAGATCGCGCTCACCGACGGACACGCCGCCAGAAGAAACTACGATGTCACACTGTTTAGCTAGTCGTTGGAAAGCAGCAACTGTCTCACTAACGCCGTCTCCAACTGTTTCGACAACAACGTCGTTGATGCCGTGCGCTCGAACTGCGGCAGCAAGACCGATAGAGTTGGATTCGAATATCTGCCCAGGTTGCAACTCGCCCCCCGGTTGGACCAGTTCTGCACCGGTCACCATGATTCCGACGGAGGGTCTTTTGTGAACCGTGACCGTCGTGCGACCAAGAGTTGCGAGCGCCGCCGCAGTCGCAGGATTACAACACAGGCCGGCGGATAGCACGGTGTCGCCTGGTCGAATCTCCTCGCCCGCGCGCCTGATGTTTGCTCTTTCACTTACATCGACCGAATTGAGAACCGCAACCTCGCCGTCGTGTTGCACATCCTCTTGCATGACGACCGCGCTCGTTCCGCTGGGGATGCCTGCACCGGTCATGACGCGTATCGTTGTCCCTTGTTCGAGGACAAAAACAGCCGGATCATCGCCGGCGAAGATCGTGCCGAGAACTTTCAACTGCTTACAGCCACGAGCGACATCTTCAGCGTGAATCGCGAAACCATCGACAGCAGAGTTGTCGAAGATCGGCAGGCTGATCGTGGACGTCACGTCTTCGGCGAGGTGCCTTCCCGCGCAGTTTGAAACTGCAACATCTTCAGAACCGAGGACGCCGCAGGACTCGAGCACGATGCGAAGGGCATCGTCGAACGAGATCACAGCTCATCCTCTGCCGCGACAAGCTCGTCGTGCCCTGCGCCACCGAGCACGGCGATCACGTGCATCAGGTGGGGAAGCACCGCGCGTAGCCCCTCTTCCACCGCCTTGGGCGAACCAGGCAGGCAGAGAACCACGGAGTCGCCGGCGATTCCGCAGACCGACCGGCTGAGCATCGCGAACGGAGTTCTGTCCTGACCGTATCTGCGCATCTGTTCGGCTACTCCTGGCAGCTCCTTGTCGAAGATTCGTCGAACCGCCTCCGGAGTGTTGTCGCGCGGACCGGCCCCGGTTCCGCCTGTCAAAACTATGAGCGAAACACTTGGAGACTTAACGAAACTCCGGACAGCGATTTCAATTTCATCGGCGTCATCGGAGACGATCTTCGAATCGACAAGAGTCGCGCCCTGCTCGGTCAAAACGCCCGCAGCAATCGGCCCGGAGATGTCCTCGCGTTCGCCAGAAGACGCAGTATCCGAGACCGTGATGATCGCCACGCCGACCTCTGGAACAGCAGGGAAGTCCGACTTGCCGCCGCGCTTCTCCAATAGCTTGACCTGCTCGATCAAGACGTCGTCGTCGATCATCTTCGTCATGTCGTACAACGTAAGCGCTGCGATGCAGGCGGCGGTCAGCGCCTCCATCTCGATGCCGGTCTTGTAGATCGTTTTGACCGTAGCCGTGATTTCGACAGCGTCGTCAGAAAACGAGAACCGAACGTCGGCAAACTCGATCGGAATCGGGTGGCAGTACGGGATCAGGTCGGACGTGCCCTTTGCCGCCTGAATCCCGGCGACCTTTGCGACGGTGAGCGCATCGCCCTTGGGCAAGTTACCGTCTCTGATGCGGCTGATCGTATCAGCCCGCGCTCGAAGAGTGGCGACCGCCGTTGCGGTCCGGAGGGTGTTGACCTTGTGTGTCACGTCGCGCACGTTTCATCAGCCTCCGATCTGTATCATACTGGCGTTTTTGAGGGATAGGAGGTTTTCCGCCCCTGGGTGGCCGGGCCACTTCTGAAGGATTGCGCCACGTACTACTTCCACGATTTCTTCGCTGTCTGCTCCGGATCGCAATCGCTCGCGCAAGCGCGCTCCGGGTGTCATGAACAGGCACGCCTTGATGTCGCCCTGCGCTGTCAGGCGAATCCTGTTGCACCCCGCGCAGAAGTTCTCCGACATCGAGGTGATGAAGCTGATGGTCCCCTCGCATCCCTCGATGGAGAAATCTCTCGCTACTTGATTTGGTCGCTCCGGCAGCGGCGTGAGCTTATACCGTCGCTCAAGGTCTGAGATCATCTCTTGATAAGGGAGGAACTTTGCGCGGCTCCAGCTGTTGCCCTCGAACGGCATGAACTCGATGAATCGCACGTTGATCGGCCGGTCGCGAACGAACTCTACGAAGTCGCAGACCTCGTCTTCGTTCACTCCGCGCATAGCAACGACGTTCAGTTTTATCGGCGCGAACCCCGCTTCGAGCGCGGCGTCGATTCCGCGCAGGACTTGATCAAACTTTTTCGTTCTCGTTATCTCTTCAAACCGGTCCGCTCGGAGCGAGTCGAGGCTGATGTTGAGCACGTCCAGGCCAGCACTTCGGTACCTGCCGGCCATCTTTCCCAGCGTCGTGCCGTTTGTGGTCATGCAGACTTCGGTAATGCCAGGCGTGCCGGCCACAGACTCGATCAGTGTTTCGACGCCGCGCCGCACAGTTGGTTCTCCGCCGGTGATGCGAACCTTGTTCACTCCGACCTCGGCGAGGGCGGCGACAACGCGCTGGATCTCTTCGAAGCTGAGCAGCTGGTCGCGGGGCGTCCACTCGATGCCCTCGGCAGGCATGCAGTACCGGCAGCGAAGGTTGCACCGATCCGTTATCGAGACGCGGAGGTAAGTGTGCCGCCGACCGTGGCGATCCATCAGCGGGGCAGACCCAGTCTCCGTGCCAACGTCCACAGCGCGCGACACCGTTGCCAGCCCTTCCGAATCTTCGCCGTTCAAGGAGTGGGAAAGCGTGCCGGACGTAAGAGCCGATCTGCTCGTCGGTGTTGCGGAGGTTTTTGGCACTGCATCCATTTTATCACTTACTTCTTTGTAAACATTCCATGGGGCCTGACAAGATCAGCTTTCAACCTGGAATCGCAGGGTCGCCCAGCTTTCCGCAACTTCGCGGTTATGCTGCACGGACTCGACGCAGTGTGAAGGCATCCAGCCCATAATCGTCTACTCAATTCTGAACTCGTTTGTGACCCAAGAGTATGATTCTCGTCATACAGGCGCAGAATCCCGCGTCAGTTAATACAGTATGGATGTTGAAGCGGTCCTGCTCACGGGAGGCGCCAGCAGGCGCATGGGCGCCGACAAGGCGAGCATAGTCGTCGGCGAGGCCACGATGTCGGAGCGGATTCTCGCCGAGTTCGAACGGATTGGAGTTCCGGTCACGGTTCTCGGCAGAACTCCGATAGGAGGTCGGCCGTTCTTGCCGGACCGCGAGGAGTTTCAAGGCCCTGCGAGCGCGCTGTCCCAATTCATGCCATCTTACGGAACAGTGTTCGTCTGTTCGTGCGACATCCCCAGTTTCAACGCGGACGTCGTTCCTGCGTTCCTCCCGCTCATCGTCGGGCGCGACGCAGTCGTTCCAACGATCAACGGGCGAGAGCAGTACTTGTGCGCGTTGTATTCCGCGAGTGTGTTTGCTCGATTTCGGCAAGAGAGTGCCCGCGTAAGCGCTCCGTCGATGAAGCGCATCATCGCTGAGTTGAACGCGCTAGTCGTCGATGAGCCAGCGCTAGAGAAACTAGGTCTCGCACCATCTGCATTCGTAAGCGCGAACACGCCTGATGAGCTTAATGAGGCGATTCAGCGGATGGACGAGCAAGGTGGCGAGTAAATCCCCTTCCTCTTACCGTGATGCAACGTGCGCGGGAGGAGGAAGGGGGCTGGGGGATGGAGGTTCCGTCGGAGCCAGACTCTGCCGCAGACGAAACCTCCCCTCCCCAGCCCTCCCCTCCTCCGCTGGCACGGACATCCAGCGCAAGAGGGGCGGGAGCTCCAGACTCTTCCACTGCGCGGTGCCCCACGCGAGGTTCGGTTCTTAACAGTACAACTGCGAGCTTTCTGCCTGTGATGGCGGTTGGCTCGCAGATTGATTCGATATGTCTCAGACCAGGAGTTAACTGAGGCAGATCGATGATCGACGGGTTTTATGTGCGAAAGATATATATGAATCACACACGCGAGCTTGCCAAAAGGTATCGCCGAGTGACTTCCCGGTCATACGTGGTTGGACCTGCACTGGCTCGTCCGGCTACAAAATATACTATTGATCCCTCCTCCCACAAGTCGGTCGCCACGGTTCGCCTGGCGGCCGCAAGATGTTTTGACATCACGGTTTGATTGCATCGGGTGGCAATCTTGATAAGTAGGCCGTCGGTCACTGACCGGCGGCCGCTTCTTCACTGCTCGAGCGTGATTATCGTTTGGCCGGTGTCGCGGTCGCCCGAACCGAGCTGGCGAGCAAACGAAGAGCGTTATTCCGAATCCGTGGCGAAGCCCTTCTCGCGCCAGCCGAGGGTTCCCCCTTTGATGCTCAACACGTTCGTATAACCGAGCGACTTGAGGAACAGGACGCCGGAGAGCGATGCGTTGCCGAGCTGGCAGACGCTGAGGATGGGTGCGTCCAGAGCCTCGGGCAGCCCCGAGAGGTCCTCGCCCAGCTCGGAGAGCGGCTTGTTCACGGCGCCGGGGATGTGCGCCTCGCGGTACAGTTCACTGGGGCGGACGTCCATCACGAACGGCTTGCTTTGTAGCCAAAGTTCGTGGGCGGCGTCCGCGTCGATGGTCAGAGCCGCGCTGGCGCGCACGTTCTCGATCATTCGGTCCAACAGCTTCTCACGGGGCCCTCCGCCCTGCGGCTGCGCGGCGGCGAGACCCGGCAGATGTCGCGCCAGCGAGGACGGATACTTGAATGCGCTGTCGGGAAAGACCACCACTGCGAGGTTGCCCGGCTCGTCTGGGACCATCTCGAGCAGACCCGCGAGAGCCAGTCCGGAGCTCGGTCCAGCGGTGATGCTCTCCTCCCGGTTGAGCCTAAGGCACATGTCGAACGCAGCCTTATCGTGGACCTCGATCAGGCGGTCATACTGTTCGGGGCGGAACAGCTCGGTCTGTTCAAGCTGGCGGATGCTGCGCACGCCCGGAATGTCGTGGCCCTCGCTGGGATGGACGCCCAGGACCTGGACCTCGGAGCTTTTTTCCTTTAGAAATCGTCCCGCTCCCGTGATGGTTCCGCACGTGCCAAGGCTGGCCACGAAGTGCGTCACCCGGCCTTCGGTCTGGCGCCAGATCTCCGGTCCCGTCGTGCTGTAGTGGGCGTCCGGGTTCGCCTCGTTGGCGTACTGGTTGAGCATATGGAAGCCGGGATGCTCAGCGATCTCCACGGCCTTGGCGATCGCCCCCTCGGGCGCACCAGGCGCCGGACAGAGCGTGTCGTCAAGCTCTATGACATCGGCCCCGAAAAACCGCAGCATCGTGCGCTTCTCAAGCGGTATCTCGATCGACAGGGGTGTGGTGAGGTGGTACCCCTTGGCGTTGGAGAGCATGGCGAGGGCGAAACCGGTGTTGCCTGACGTGGGCTCTACGAGCTGCTGCTCCGCTCCCATCCTCTGGTGCTCCTCGGCGTCCGCCACCATGCTGGCGGCCACCCGGTCCTTGACGGCCCCGAATGGGTTGTACCATTCGAGCTTGGCGTACACCTGCGCGTTCCGAAAAGGCACGACACGGTTGAGCCGTACCAGCGGAGTTGGGTTGTCGACGCTCGAGAGCAGGCCGAGGATAGAGTCGTAGATGCGCAGCGTGTGGTCGTTCATGGCGTGCCAAGGTCTTAATGTACCTAAAAGTAAAGATTCTCTTCGGGCGTGATGTCCGAGCAGATTCCGTTACGGAAGCCTTAAGGCCACGGCAGCTTGCGGATGGCCTGGCATTGGCATAAATGCGCCTTTAGGCCTGGGCGTTTCTTCACTCTTCGAGCGTGATCGTCGCGGTCTTTCCGACGCAGTGGACGGTGTAACTCTTTCCAAGCACCTGCATCCCTTTGAACGTTACGCTCTTCCACGCTTTCGGGAGGTTTGGCCGGATGACGAGCCACTTGCCGTTCTCGATCTTCAGTTTTGCTTCGTCCGGCGGTTCCTCGTCTACGATGCGCACGCCGATGAAGCCGTAGATGACGGAGTTGAGGCATCCCGCGGCGCCGGTCAGGAAGTACGTGAGGTCGGAGCGGCCCGGTCTTTCGCTGAAGAGCATGAGCGGGTTGCCGTCGGTGTACTTCTTCCAGCTATTCCGCCAAGTCTCGTACGCCTCGTCGGCGTCGCCATACCGCGCGCGGATCAGCGCGTAGACGCTGAGCGACATCGCCGGTCCGTTCGGCGACTCCTTGCCCTCGAAGAGGTCGAGGAACGCGATCGGGTCGTCCACGAGGTCCTCGCGCTCGAGCGGCCACAGGATCAGCGGGGCTGCGGCTTGCTGGTACGCCCTCCTCTGGTCGCCGTCATAAGCGAGCAGCCCCTTTTCATCACGCGGGTAGTACATGTTCACGTCGTCGCCGAGGTACTTCTTGATCGTCCAGTCCGCGATCGCGTTGGTGTAAAGGCAGTTGTCGCCCTCGAACCACTCGTCGACTCCGGTGACGTTTCGGACTTCCGACTGTCCATTCTCGTTGACAGCCAAACGGCTCTTGTAATAGTGTGCCACCGCGGTGCCGATGTCTTTTGCAGTACTTGGGTGCTGAAGCCCGAGCGCCGACGCTAGATCAAGGCTCCAGGCGACACCTCCGGACTGATGGTCTTCCTTGACCGTCGGCCCTTCCGTCACGTCGTTGCCGGAGGCGTCGGACTCCCACGGGTAGCGCAGCGGATAGTCAGGAAACACGAAATTGTGTCCTGTGCGTTCGATTGCGTTCGCAGCAAGTTCATATCGTCCGCCGAGCGTTCGGAGATACTGAGACTGCACGTTTTGCACGGTCTGTGATCTGAAGTTCGAAATTTGAGATGCGCTATTGGGATCAACGAAAGCGAGCGCAGGAAACATCCACACGTCCGAGTCCCAGAAAATGTGGCCGTTGTATGTGTCGTTGCTCAGCCCCATCGGGCCGGGCGGCGTATCGGAGCCCATTGACTGGCGCAGATAGAACAGGAACGACCGGATGGCCCTTTGGTCTCCGACCGGGCCGTCGATCTCGATGTCGACCTCGGGCGTGCCCCTTCGCTTGATTGCGCCGAGGAAGCGAGGATCGCTAGCACCCCATTCGACCCCAGCTTTCATTTTGACAACGATTCCATCCATGCCCGGGCCGTCAGTTGACAAGACTGCGTCTTGGTCCGCCATGAATCTCGCGGAGCCGAACAGCTCGCCGTCGAACAAGTAATAGCTCGAAATGCGAACGTTCTTGGAACCGATCTGCTGCTCCCAACTCGTAGCGAGTACTCCGGTGCGAAGGTCTAGGGTCTGTCTATAGTTAGTGCCATTCGTTGGATCGAGGAGGGTGTTGTCGACAGACCACTCGACTTCTGGCACGTAGATAGCTGAACTACTGTATGTCGAGTCGCCCCCAGCGGTCACTAGCGTCGATCCATCTCGTCCGATCCGTATACCGGTGATCCCATCACTGAGATAGGCCGGAGTGTCGTTCGTCGGGTCGGTGCAGACCAGCACCCACGGATCGACGATCTCCTCATACTCCGTCATCGCCGTAGACGGCGTTTCCTGCGGGGTGTCTTGTGAGCACCCGGCCAGCACCACCAGCGCGAGGCTAGCCCAGCTTGTACGTCTCCAAAGTCTCATATCGCAACCGTTCGTTGCCCGGGTTGCTCCTGATCAACACATACTCGGTGTTCTCGAACATGGCAGTCGGTTCAATCACAATCTTCGCAAGCGTGCGTTTCACAGCCTTCGCGTTGCCGGGCATCCCTCTTCGCAGCCTGCCGAACGTCACGTGCGGGTAGTACCTCCGTGTCTCTTTGAACGCCGCCAGCTGGAAGATAGTGTCAGAAAGCCGCTGCTGGAACCGCGCGAGCTTCTCGAGGTCCCCCGCTATCCCGCCGGCGAGCACGCGCGGGGAAGTCGGCTCCGGCAGTCGCACAAGCCCCTCGACGCGCAGGCGAAACGGTTCGCCCTGGACCCCCGCAAGCGCGTCCTTGACCCCTTCCAGCGATCCTTCCTCCGTCTCGCCGAGAAAGTAAAGAGTCAAGTGCATCGCCTCCTCCGCGGTCCAACTGTAGAATCCCGGAGCGCCCTGCTCGACCTGCTCCTGCACTTCAACTAGCTTTCTCTTCACACCATCCGGCAGCCGCACCGCCAAAAAACACCGCACGCCGGATATTGTGACAGGGCTGTCCGCCGTCGGCGGGGTCACTCGCTTTGCTGAATCTAGTTCCTGACTTTCGTCGAACTGACACTGGCCGGGAAGGCGAGCGCGTGATCCTGAGTGGATTGAAGGGCCTCGCGAGCCGCGCACGGTGTCGCGGGAGCGCCACCCTCCAATGCTGTAAGCGTCGCTTGGTCGTTTCATGCCTCAGGACGGGCAAGTGCAGGGATAACAAATTCAGTGATCACGTCCTGAGGCTTTCTGTCGTCGTCCAAGCGCAAAGCCTCCGGACTTGGCACTGTGCAATGCCGAGTTCCCAAGAAAGGCGCGTCCTGAGGCATGCAAGATTCCCCCATTCAGCATTTAGCATTCAGCCCTCCGCATTCTCTGTTCACCCCCTGTGGAAAACTACCGTTGCCGCAAACCCGTCCGACCAATCAGAATGAAGACGTGGGCGGCACGTCCTTCGAGTTCAGTGGAAACGGTCAGCCGTACTCCGGCTATCTCGCCCCCAGCGAGACCGGCAGCGGTCCGGGCGTGATCGTGATTCAGGAGTGGTGGGGGCTGGTAGGGCACATCAAAGACGTCGCTGATAGGTTCTCGAAAGAGGGATTCACCGCGCTTGCTCCGGACTTCTACCACGGCAAGCACACGGACGAACCTGACGAAGCCGGGTCGCTCATGATGGCGCTGGACGTACCCGAGGCAGAGAGGGTCATCCAAGGCGCGGTCGAGGCGTTGCTTGCACACGAGGCCACAACTGGCGAAAAGGTCGGCGTGGTTGGCTTTTGCATGGGCGGTCAGTTGAGCCTCTTCGCAGCGTCGATCAACCCGAAGATCGGGGCCTGCGTCGACTACTACGGCATCCATCCGAACGTGCATCCGAAGCTAGAGGACCTGCGGGCGCCGGTGATGGGGTTCTTCGCCGAGCGCGACGAGCACGTCTGGCCCGCCCAAGTCTCCGTGCTCGATATGAACCTCTCAGAGCTCGGCAAGGAGCACTACTTCAAGACGTACCGCGGCTGCCACCACGCGTTCTTTAACAGCGACAGGCCAGATGTGTACGACCAGGAGGCCGCAGAGGATTCGTGGGCCGCGATGCTGAAGTTTTTCCGGAGGCAGCTGGCCTAGGATGGCCACCGTCGCATCCGGTCGGCACTCGTTTGATCTACAAGACCTTGAGGCGAGCCGGCGTTACGACCTTCTCGTCGGCTTGGTCGTTCCGCGGCCGATCGGGCTCGTCAGCACAGTTAGCGAAGACGGAGTTCCAAATCTGGCGCCGTTCAGCTTCTTCATGGTCGGAGGAATCAACCCGCCGAGCCTGATGTTCTGCCCGCTGATCAAGAAGAATGGGGACGAGAAGGACAGCCTGCAGAACGTGCGGGCGAACGGCGAGTTCGTTGTAAACCTCGTCGACTTCGCGATGGCCAAAGGGATCAACGAGGCCGGGATCAGCTTTGACAGCGACTTCGACGAATGGCAGGTCTCAGGGTTTTCCCCAGAGGAGAGCACGGTTGTGAAACCTGCCCGCGTAAAAGAAAGCGCCGCGCAGTTCGAGTGCAGGCTGCACCAGATCGTTCATCACGGCGACGGTCCGAGCGCGGCGGTCTACGTGATCGGCGAGGCGCTGATTGCCCACGTCGCCGATGAGTTGGTCGATCAAAGTGCCAAGCTGTTGAGGCGGTTCGAGCCGATCGCCCGACTCGGGGGCCCCGACTATTTGAATCTCGCGGATGGAAATTTCTTTGAAATGCCACGTCCAAAGGGGCCGTCCGAATCGTCCGCTGAGTAACTGGAATGGTTGTGATATCGTTGGATTTGCCTAGTTCTACGGGAAGGTGCCGCGCATGAAGCTGAAGCGCGTGAGCATCTACGGATTCAAGACGTTTGCGGATAGGACCGAGGTCGAGGTCGACGCGGACCTTACGGCGATCGTCGGGCCGAACGGCTGCGGCAAGTCGAACATCGTCGACGCCATCCTCTGGGGACTCGGCGAGGCGAAGACCAGTAGCTTGCGCGCCAAGACGAGCGCTGACGTGATCTTTGCCGGCTCAGGCCGCCGGAAAGCGCTTGGCTTTGCCGAAGTCACGCTGACGTTCGACAACGAGGACGGCGCGTTGCCGTTGGACGCTCCCGAGGTCTCGCTGACGCGACGGGTCACCCGGCGCGGCGACAGCAACTACCGAATCAACGGGCGCACGTGCCGACTCAGAGATGTCGTTGACCTCCTTTCCGATTCGGGACTCGGCCGGGCAGGTTATGCGATCGTCGGCCAGCAGGAAATCGACCAGGCGCTGGCTGCATCCCCCGAGCAGCGTCGAAATTGGATCGACGAGGCGGCTGGAGTCATGCGGTACCGCGTGCGCAGGACCGAGTCGCTTCGCCGTTTGGACTCCGCCCAAGATCATCTGGACAGGGTGCACGACATCGTATCGGAGATCGAGACTCAACGCGAGCCGCTGAAAAATGAGGCCGAGACGGCGCGGCGGTACAAGCAGGCGATGACGTCGTTGCGGTCGATGGAATCCGGCATGCTCATCCACGAGGTCGCAAAGATCGTCACCCAGCTCAAGGAAGTAGACGAGCAACTGGTCGGCGCGACCAAGATGGTCGAGCAGGAGACGACCCGGGCAGAAGAGCTCGAGCGCGAAGCCGCCACAACAGCCTCCAAGATCGTGCAGTTGGACACCGACCTGGATGCGCTGCGGCAGAAGTACCAAGAGGAGAGGACCGCCCTCGAAAGGACGATTGCCGAGCGGCAGGTAGCGCAAAGCCGACTGGAGAGCCTTAGCGTGCTGGAAACCAGCCTCGGCGCGGATTCAGAGCAGGCAGACCGGCAGATCAAGGACGCCGCGATCGATTTGGAGAAGGCTGTCGAGGCCGAGAAGAGAGAGGCCGACGCGCTGAGCGCATTGCGCGTTGACCTCTCTGGCGCAGACCAAGAAGCCAGAGGGTTGGCGAAACAGCTTGCAGAGATTGAAAAAGAGCTGGTCGTCGTACGCGAGGCCACGGCCAGAAGCCAGCGCGCCGAGCTGGAGCGAGCGCACAAGCTCGAGCGCCTGAGCGCGATCGAAGTCGAGCTGACGGGCATCCAAGACGGTATCCCGGACATCGAGAAAGCAATTCAGGACGGCGAGAAGGCGTTCGAGGAGATTGACGGCGCAGTAGCGAGTTCCAAGTCAAAGATCGAATCCGCTGTTGCGTCTCTGAAGCAGTTGAGGGAGAAGGAGGAGGAGTGCGCTGCGAAAGTCCGCAGGCTGATGAACGAGCTTGCCGTCCTCGATGGTCGCCGAAGCGGCCTCCAATCGACGATCGACGCGCACGAAGGTTTGGCGCAAGGCGCTCTGGCGATCATGAGCGCAGTCGAAAGCGGGGCTTTGCGCGGATCGTACTTGCCGCTCGGCGAGTGCTTGGAAGTGGACTCGGAGTACGCCCCAGCGGTAGAAGTCGCTCTTGGCGCCGCAGCGAACGATCTAATAGTTAGAGACCTGAAGCACGCTCAAAACGCAGTGGAGCTGCTGAAGTCGCAAAAGCTCGGCCGAGCGACGTTCAGACCGCTGTCGCTCGTTTGGACGCGGCCGCAAACAGCGCGGAAAACGACGTTGCTGCAGCACCCGGGTGTGATCGGTCTAGCCAGCGAGCTGGTCAAGTGCGACGACGCGCACCGGCAGATCGTCGATTCAGTCTTGGACGGGGTCGTCGTCACCGACACCCTTGCGACGAGCCTCGAACTTGCCAAGGAAACCGGTTTTACTTGCCTCGTGTCGCTAGAAGGAGACGTCGTCCACGCGTCCGGATCGATCACGGGAGGCGAGACGGCCAACGGCGGCACTGGCGTCGTTCGAAGGATTGCGGATTTGCACAAGGTCGAGAGTAAGATCGTCGAGCTGACGAAGGAGCTCGAACTGCTCGAAGCCGACCGTGAGAGTTGCGAGCAAGCGCGAGCCGAGCACGGAGCAAAGCTCGACGAGGCGCGAAAGACAGCCGATGGCTTGGTCGTCCAGCACGACGAGTCGAAGTCGTGGCTGCTGAACCTTCGCCATGAGCTGCAAGCCACCGTGAGGGGACAAGAGAAGCTTGAGGCTGAGCGCGATTCGATACAGGCAGAACCTGCGGTTGACGAGAGCGAGATCGACGCGACGAAAGTAGAGCGGCAGAGAGACGAAATCCTCAAGAGCCTCGTCGCAAAGTCTGCCGACGCAGAGGGCGCCGAGGTCAGGTTGCACGAGGCGGATGCAAGGGCTGCAGAAGCGAAGCAGCGGCGGACCGACATCGAGGTTCGTGTTCGGAATCTGACCGACGCACAGGCCGTGCAACGAAGGCGCACCGCCAACCTTGAGCCGGACAGGGAGCGTCAGCGAAAGTTGATCCTCGAAACCGAAACGCGCATTGAAGCGGCTGAAAAATCGGTCGAGAATACTGAGAGCCGACTGAGCGGTCTTGCGACCAAGAAGACGGAAGTGGTCGAGGCTGGCGCGGTCGCGGCAAAGGAAGCAAAGGCTGCCCAGGTCGGCGCCCAGACCTTCGCCGAACAAGCTCATCGGGCAGAGGTCAAGCGTGTGCGGCTCGATACCCGCAGAACCGCCACCGCGCAGCGCTTGGTCGAAGAGTACGGCGTGACCGAGATCGATGCGGTCAATCGCGCGCCCAAAACCGAGATCCCTGCCGACGCCAGACAGCTGGTGCCAAGGCTCCGGCGAGAGTTGAAGGAGATGGGCGACGTCAACTTGGGCGCGATAGAGGCGTTCGAGAGACTCACCGAGCGGCACGAAGAGTTGACGGCGCAGAGCCAGGACATCCTGTCTGGCATGGCCGAGATCAAGGAGAGCATAAACGAGTTGGATCTGTTGACTCAGGACAGGTTTGAAGCCACGTTCGCCAAGCTCCAGGTCGCGTTCGGCGAGACTTTCCGGAAGCTGTTCGACGGCGGAGAGGTGGAGATCGCTCTGCTCGATCCGAAGCACCCCTTGGATTCAGGAGTCGACATCAGGGTGACCGTGCCAGGAAAGAGGCGGCAGCGGCTGGAGCTGTTGAGCGGCGGGGAGAGGGCGCTGGCCGCAACGGCGTTCATCTTCGCTCTGCTCAAGGTCAAGCCAAGCCCACTCGTCATCCTCGATGAGGTCGATGCGCCCCTCGACGGACGGAACGTCGAGCGGTACATCTCTCTTCTGCGCGAGTTCACTGTGAACTCCCAGTTCATTCTGATCACGCACAACCCGGTGACGATCGCGGCTGCCGACGTGTGGTTCGGCGTGACGATGCAAGAGCCAGGAGTCTCGGTCGTGGTTCCGTGCGTGCTGCCAGAGGCCAGACAGGACGGGCTGATACCTGCGAAAGCGTACGTGAAAGGGTGATCCGGGATATACTCCGCTCGAGCGGAGGACGCGGAGAATGGGTAACACGCAATGGGTTCTGATACTTGCAGTTTTTGGTCTGGCAATCGGCTGCGGAGGGGGCAAGGACAACGGAACCGCTGGTGGCGCGAGTGCAGGTGATTCAGGCGTGGTCACGTTTGCGGACGATGTGAAGTTCCTAGAAGAGCACATGAACGATCTAGTCGTGCTCGGCGGTGGAGACGGCCCCGCAATTGCAGTTGCGCCAGCTTATCAGGGCCGCGTGATGACCAGCACGTCGAACGCAAAGTCCGGCGTCGGCAACGGGTTCATCAACTACGAGTTCATCAAGAGCGGGGAACTCGTCCCGCACATCAACGTTTTCGGCGGGGAAGACCGGTTTTGGATCGGGCCCGAGGGAGGGCAGTTCGGTATCTTTTTCAAAGAAGGCGACGAATTCATATTTGATGATTGGCAGACGCCCGAGCTGATCGACACCGCTCCGTACGCCGTCGTGTCGCAGAGTGAGACAGAGGTATCGTTCGAGGCCAGTGGAACGCTCGAGAACTACAGCGGAACCGTGTTCAACGTAGGGATCGAGCGGTCCGTCCGTCTGCTCGATGCGGACGACGTCGAGCGATTCTTGGGCGTGCGTCCGAGCGAAAAGCTGTCCATGGTCGCGTATGAGTCGAAGAGCACGTTGTCGAACACGGGCGATACAGCCTGGACGCGCGAGACAGGGTTGCTGTCGATTTGGATTTTGGGCATGTTCAAGCACTCGGACACCACTGTCGTAACGATGCCGTTTATCGCCGGCTCGGAGGAAGATCTCGGCAAAAAGGTGAATGACGAGTACTTCGGCAAGGTCCCGGAAGACCGGCTGGTAGTTCGAGACGACGTCCTGTTCTTCAAAGCGGACGGCGCGTATCGCAGCAAGATCGGAATCGGTCCCCAACGCGCTCGCTCGTTCGTCGGCAGCTACGATCCGTGGCGGCAGTTGCTCACGATCGTCGAGTACACGTTGCCAGAGGGCGCGACTGACTACGTCAATTCGATGTGGGAGCTTCAGGACGAGCCGTACGGCGGCGACGTAGTCAACAGCTACAACGACGGCCCGCCGTCGGAGGATGAGCCGCCGCTTGGACCGTTCTACGAGTTGGAGTCCAGTTCGCCTGCGATCGCCATCGGTCCGGGCGAATCAGTCACCCATTTTCACAGGACGTTTCACTTCATCGGACCGCAGCCACAGTTGCAAGAGATCGCGACGGCGACCCTCGGAGTCGATCTGAATCTTGTGATCGCAGCGATGGCTGGAGGCGTGCGAGGCTAGGCGGCTTTGTCTACGATATCGGCGTAGTGCGTGGACCGATTCCTGCCGTTCTCCTTTGACCAGTAGAGCGCTCGGTCAGCCTCGTCGATAAGATCGACTTTGGAGAGCTTTCGATTGTCGAGCGTCGTGATTCCGAAGCTTGCTCTGACTGCCGCTGGCGTCCATTCGTGGCGCTCAATGCTCTTGCGGAAGCGCTCACCTACCTTCCTCGCATCTTCGCTACTCGTGTTTGGCAGCACGATGATGAATTCTTCTCCGCCGTATCGCGCGACTAGATCACTGTCCCTGGCTGACTTGCTCAAAATGTCGGCGACTTTTTTCAGAACGTTATCGCCCTCCAGATGTCCGAATTCGTCGTTGAAGAACTTGAAATGGTCCACGTCGAGCAGGATCACAGACAGATCATGTTTGAAAGCCAGCGCCATTTGAAGCTGTTGATCCAAGAAGTCTTGGAACGCGCGGTGGTTAGCGAGCCCCGTAAGCCCGTCTTTGTGAGCCAGCCCCTCGAGCTTTGCGTTTGCGTCCTCCAACTCTAGATGCTGCAACTCCATGATCACGTTGAGGTCGCGGATTTGCCTGAGGCTATCCTCAATCTCGTTGATGTGCTCTAAGCGCAATGTGATGTCTGAGAAGCAGACCACGGCACCGGTTGGTGGCTCGCTTTCGCATTCGACGATCGGCGTTGACTTCAGATTGATCCAAACGGTCTCGTCGGCTTCGCATTTGAATCCAATGACGACGTCGGTAAAGCTCTCGCCATTTGCGATCGAGCGTTGAGATGGGAGCTCGTCTGCCGCAAACAGCTCACCATTCTCCTTGATCGCTCCTGGGATGGCATCAGGGAGATTGGAGCCGACCAACTCTTCCACCGATTTTCCGAGGATTTCACCTGCTCGTGGATTGGCGATGTCGATTCGCCCTTCAGCGGTGAGAATGAACACGCCGCCTTGCATCACTTCGATGGACGTGCCGAAGAGATTGCGACTTGCTTTCAGCTCGGCCTCTGATTTCCGTCGCGACGTGATGTCAAGGCTGGCCGACAGGCCACCGACAACCTTGCCGTCTCGACTCTTGCACGGGATTTCACTTAAGAGAACCCATCGACACTCCCCGCCCTGTGTGACGGTTTCGATTTCAAACTGCTCTATCCGCTTGCCGGAGAGTACGTCGGCGTGGAGCGAACGCCTCAGATCACGATCTTCAGGCCGGAAGATCACGTCGAATATGCTGGCTAGCGCAGCGATGTGCGCCTCAAGACCCCAAAGCTTGGTGGCGGCGTCGTTCCATTCGATGATCTTGCCATCGTGATTGTATGTGAAGCACGCTATGGGCAATCCGTGAAACAGCTCCTCAAAACGGCTCGCAGCGCGCTCGTAAACGGCGAGCCGATCTTGGATTTCATCTGCGGCAGAAATCGGTGCGCGCTCGTATTTGCCGGAATGCGGCGGATTTTCACCAGTACTTCCCATGCTTCGCCAACTCAGCGCGGACCGAACGACTCTTACTTCGCCTGAACCCGGGTTCGCCAAGGGATATCTTTGGCATTTCAGGCTAGATTCATTGCTGATTCTGCCTCAATTCCTAATAGTTGTCGCTACAGAGGCAAGCGGCTAATTGGTGCCGTCAGGTTCACCAAACGCGTCTTGCCTGTGCTCAGGCTCGATCGGGGGTCGCTGTTGGTTGCGCCGGACGGCACTGCATGCTCGAAAAACCGTGAAAACCAGCACCGCCGTAATGATCCAGGCGAACATGCTTCTCGGTCCGCGGTAGATGTTCTTGAAGGTTCTTCCAACTTCGAACCCGATCGCGCGGGTCCGGATCGGGATATTGGCCTTGCCGCATTCGGGGCATCGGGGGCCTGCGTGGCCGAGCATCGCGCAGCGCGTGCAGATCGGACGTCCGCACCGACCGCATCTCAGCCGCGTCTCGACCGTTCGGTGCCGATAGCAGTAGAAGACGCCGTCCTTGTCAGGTACGCGTTTCGCCAACTCAGCGCCGCACCCGGCGCAATTCACGGCGCTGCTGTCGTTATCGTGTTCGCAATGCGGGCAGATCATGTCCGGTGTCGGTACGCGTTAAGCATACCAAGCGAACGTGGAAGTTAAGCCACAGACGAGGCAGGGCAGTAAAGAACCACGTGCCTCCGAGCCTCATCGATCATCTGATCCACGACATCCTGTGGAACGTCGATCTCCTCTAGGACCGCACCAGAAACGGCGAACTCAACGGCCCAGC
The DNA here is from genome assembly GCA_022563855.1 of Armatimonadota bacterium. Lineage (NCBI taxonomy): Bacteria > Bacillati > Armatimonadota > Armatimonadota bacterium. The sequence continues at coordinate 362,366 of JADFMN010000001.1, read as the reverse complement.
GCTGCAAGCCGAACTGTCGTGCGTCGGCCATGGTGCGCGCGTAGTGCAGGCAGGCCATCGGACGGAAGTGATCCATCGCCCCTTCCGGGTTGTGCGCGTTGGAGATCACGATCTCAAATAGCTCTGGCAAGCCGAGAGACTTAGCCGCAGCCGGCGCAAGCTCCGCCAACTCGACAGAGTATCGACTCCGGAACCCCTGTTCCAGCGACCAGTTGTTCTCCTTTGCCAGTACGTAGACGGCGTTGAACGCGCGCGGGTGAAGCACTGCAAGCAGTCCAAAAGGGATGTTCTGCAGCACGCCGCCTGCATAAACCTCTTCAGGCACCCAGTCCATCGGCTGTCTCTCATTGGTCGAATGCGTGTACAAGGCGCTTGACAGGAATCCCACGAAGCTGCCGTTCTTGGTGAATCGCTTGGAGTCGAAGAACGATCTCTTGCTGGCCTCAACGATCAACGCTTGTGTCCAAAGGGCAATCGCCATACTTCGTAGCGCACGGAAGCCGAGGACCAAGATCGACTCGCGAACCGTCGTAACCGGTTTCGATCTGCCATGGAACGCCGAAGATGCGACCCGCAGGAGCCCCGCTGTCAAAGCAGGGTCGGAAAGTATCAGAACCTCGATTTCTCGAGGAGACGAATCGGCTGACTCCAGCATCTTGCTGAGCGCCAAAGGAGACTTCGGCAGCTGCGGCAAGGAGCTTGCGCCTTCAAATCTCTCTTGAATTTGGCGATACTCTTCGTGATTCGTCATCCAGCCCTTCCTCCTATTAGGTTCCACATCCTCATAATGCTCACGACACAACCGTTGAGAACAGGCAGAATTGCTAGTATCAGCGACGAAGCTTGTATAGTTGTCAACGCACGATGCAGGCTGGGCCAGAAAATCGTACCGGGGCGGAGGGCCGCCCTCCGCGGCAGCGCGGCAAAATCGGACTGGAAACTCCGCTTTCCGGCCGGTTTTGGGGCGAAAACAAGCGGCTTTTGTTCGCGCCGCCGCAGTGGTACCAAGTGTTGGTCGCGGGCTGTTTTCTTGCGGGCGCCCTCGTGCTGGCCTCGCTCCTGGTTCCACTGCCGGTGATAGGTTCGATCTTTAGCTTCGCAATCGGAGTCTGGCTCGGTCCAGCGTTGATCATGTCTGGATTCTGGGCCTTGCTTTCGTCGGAGTATATGCTGTGCGACCTGCGCTCAAGAACGTACTATCGGAGGGAGGGCGGCGCTGCGTTTCGGCGTGGAAAGCGCGGGTCGCTGATCGAATTAGACGCCGTTGTGCTGCTGACAGAGGAGTTGTCCGTCCTTCCTGCGAGCAGAGTCGTGATATATCGGCTGGTGGTGTACTGGAAGGGGCAGGCCGAGCCGTTGCTCATCGTTGAGCGAGACCAGATGCTGTGCAGGGCTGGGCAGCCGCTCAACTTCGGCTGCAGCAGACTGCTGGTGCTCGGACAGCGGTTTGCGCACGTTCTCGGCGTTCCGTTTTACGACAATTCACAGTACGCGTCTCCAAAACCGTTGCGACTGGTGTAGCGTGCTAGGCGATTACGCCGTACAATAGCTGAGGCATGAACGACGATCTCGATAAAGAGTGGTCGAGTCTCGATATCAATGTGAAGCGGCTTTGGCGCATCGAGGCTGCCATATCGTCGCTTGTCGTCGGTGGGTTGCTGATACCAGTGGACTTCGCGTTCCACGGCGCATTTGACCCGTTGCCTTTTCCGAAAGGCGTTGCGATGATCGTACTCGCTGTGGCTTTCGCCGGCTGGCTTCAGTACTTGGTCGGTCGCAGATTCCACTTCTGGCGGTACAGGTTGGGGGATGCGGACCTGTGCGTCGCCTACGGTATCTATTGGAGAACGAGAGCGTACGTGCCGCGCGTTCGTATCCAACACGTCGACGTGACCGCTGGACCGATCTCGAGAATGCTGGGGCTGGCGATTCTGAGCGTATTCGTTGGTGGCCGGGCAGGGGCTGTTGCGACGATTCCGGGCCTGGCAACGGCTGAGGCCGATCGACTTCGTCGACAGCTATTGAGGCTCGAAGATGCGCAGGTCCAACCGCCGCCATTCGTTGGTGAGGACGTGCCTCCTGTCGCTGCTCGAGAGTCGCAGTTCGACCCTCAGGACGGGGGCTCCACGGATGTCTGAGCCGGTATTTCGCAGGCTGCACCCTCTGACGATCGTCGTGGAGTTGTTCAAGGTTGTTGGAAGATGGATCATTTTCTTTGCGTTCTTGGCCTATCAGCGCATTACCAGCGGCGAAGGGAGCGCGGAGAATTTCTGGATAGAGGCGTTGGGCGGAGTCGCCGTTCTCGCTGCCGTGGCACGGTACTACTCCTACACGTTTGCAATCCACAACGGGCACTTGCACATCCGCTCGGGCATTTTTGTCCGGCAGAACAGAACCATCCCTCTCGATAGAATCCAGAACATCAACCTGCAGAGGACGGTCGTGCACCGGATACTCGGCCTCGTCGATCTGCGGATCGAGACAGCGGCGGGCATTGGCACAGAGGCATCGCTGTCGGCGCTGGACCTCGAAGAGGCGGCGCGTGTCAGAAAGCAACTGGCGCAACACATCGAGCAAACAAAACCTGATGATCCAGCGCAAGGCGGTTACAGCGCGCCGAAGAGCGTCTATCGGATTACGCAAAGGGAGTTGATCTTGGCAGGCGTGACGGAGAATCGCGCGCTGGCGATCATGGGATCTCTGGCGGGACTCTCGTTTTTCTTCCAAGGTCAACTGGCCCCCATCCGCCAGCGATTCTTGGATACTGGCATCGAGATGTGGGCGCTGGTGACGGCCTCGATCGTCATCCTACTGGTAGTCGGCTGCTTGTTCTCGATCGTCTCGACATTCGTCACATACGGCAACTTCGTGCTGACGCGCGAAGACGGCCGTCTGAGGCGCAAGTACGGTCTGCTGACGCAGGTGGAGAGCGTCGTTCCTCTGAGCAGAGTGCAGGTGATGCGGACCACGGAGACGCTCATCCAGCGGGCGCTGAAGCTGTGCAAGCTCTACGTCGAGACCGCAGGCTCCTTTAGCGAGAAGGATATGGGGGGCTCGTCGCTCGTCAGCCCCCTGCTCGAGTCAAAGAGGCTTCCAACGATAGCTCGCTCAGTTCTGCCGGACAAGCTTGATCAGCCGTTGATCTGGAAGCCCGTCAGCAAGCGGACGGTGCGAAAGCACTTTCAAGTCAGGCTTGTCGGCTTCGGAGTCCTGATCGCAGTTTCGAGCTTTTTCTTCGGCCCTGTCGCGTTTTATGCACTGATTCCGGCCGCACTGCTCGCGTGGCTTACCGGGGTCATCGCGTACAAGACGCTGGCTTACGGGATCGGTGAAAAGGTGTTGGGGTCGCGGCTCGGCCTTCTCAACAGGTGGACTTGGTACGTGCCGCACGAAAAGATCCAGGCGGTAACCATGAGACAGAGTCCGTTCCAGCGAAGGCTGGACTTGATCTCCGTCAGCCTATTTACTGGTGCGAGCGGGCCAGGCTCGGTGGCCTCCGTGATCGATCTGAGGAGTGCGGACGCCGAAAATCTCGCCGACTTAGCACACCAAAGAAGCATCCGGACCGGCCGTCCCACGGGCGACGGTTTGTAGCTTTCCGGTAACAAATCGCGACTCGCAGGGGGTACAAGTGTCTGGAAGCCTACGGCTGTCGGAGAATTGGTGTTATGCGTTGCTCACTATTTCGAACACTTGGACTGGCCACGGCTGTCTGTGGCGCCGCCGCTCCTGCCGCACTAGTTGATGCACAGTACGACGGCATCATCGACCCGCCAGCCGAGTACGCGAACGGCTTCAACGCCATCGACACGGACCTGGCTCGCGAGTGGCTGACGTTCCTCGCAGGCCCGGAGTGCGCCGGAAGAGGAACCGGCCAAGACGGGTTCATGCTCGCAGCGTACTGGGTCGCAAGGCAGTTCGAGATGATGGGGCTTGCGCCAGCCGGCGAAAACGGAACGTACTTCCAGAACGTGCCGTTCACTCGCACCAGCGTGAATCTGGCAACGTCATCGATCTCCGGTCCGAACGGGTTCTTGCGCAACTTTGGCTCCGACTTTGGAAGCTCGTCCATCAGGGTTTGGAAGTTCAACGGCGAGGTCGTGTTCATCAACGCGAAAGGCGACTCCGCAGAGTTGCCGGAGAATCTAGACTTGGAGGGGAAGGCGGTCGTCATCGTTGAGAACGACGTGTCTGGCAGCTTTCGCACGGCTATGAACCGCTCCGGAGCTGCTGTCAGAATCTACGTTCGGGATGAGATCGTTGCGCCTTCGCCATCTGTTCGACGTGGTCACGGTGCGACGCTGCGCTCCTCGCGCCGACGGTCGTCGCTCAGCATAACTCGCTCCGCCGCCAAAGACTTGGCAATCGCGATGGGGGTCGCTCCGTCCATCACTGCATCGGGGTCGACTGGTAGCAGAGCCGTCGTCTACGCGGCGGGCAACGGGACGCTCGACGTAAGCGTCGATGTGATGGCTGAAGATATCTACGTTCCAAACGTGTTGGCGAAACTAGAGGGCTCCGACCCCAAGCTGAGGCACCAGTACATCGGTGTCGGTGCGCACCTGGACCACAACGGAATCCTCAACGGCGTGATACAGCCGGGAGCAGACGACGACGGCTCCGGCACCACGGCCATGCTCTTGGTTGCTAAGGCCCTGACCACGAACGAACTCAAGCCCAAGCGCAGCGTAGTATTCATGGCGTTCACCGGGGAGGAGAAAGGGCTGGTCGGGTCCGGATACTACGCGGCGAACCCGCTCATGCCGCTCGAAGACATGTCCTGCCTGCTGCAAATGGACATGGTCGGTCGAAACGAGGAGAAGTCGGACGACGCTCCCGAGGACAACGTCAACACGATTCACCTGATCGGCAGCAAGAGGATCTCAACGCAGCTGCACAACATGACCATCGCTGCGAACGATTACATCCAGTTCGAGTTCGAATACGACGAAGAGGACGTGTATCGGCGCAGCGACCACTACAAATTCGCGGAAAAGGGCGTGCCGATCACGTTCCTGTTCAGCGGTTTTCACCCTGACTACCACAAGGCCACGGACACGATCGACAAGATCAACTTCGACAAGATCGTGAGCGCAGCCCGGCTCAACTACATCGTCGTGCAGAGAATAGGTCAGCTCCCTGGATTGATAACGAGAGAGGTCATCGACGACTAGGCAATGAGACGTCGGACGGTCGGTTTTGCAGGATTGCGCGGTGCCAAGCGTTGGCTCGGCGGCGTGGCGGTTGTGGCGCTGTGCGCGCTGTGCCTAGGTTGCGCTCAGCGAGAGACCACGCTGGGATCAGTCGCCGGGTCGTGGCAGCTGCTCGATCCTGACGGAAATCCGATCGGCGGGATGATCCTCACCCTGAGCGATGATATGACGTTCCAAGAGCCGGGCTTGCCAGCGCTTTCCGGCACGTACACCTTCGTCGATGGACTGGTCAAAATGCGGGTCGAAAGGATGGGCGAGCTGACTCGCGAGAGCTTCGCAGAGATGAGCGGAGATATGCAGGGCAACACGAACGAGTATCTCGACACCTTAGATAAGCAGTACGTGTTCGACCTGGAAAAAGACGATGCTGGCGAATACTTGCTTCGCCAGCACGACCCCAATGTCGGCCAGGCCGAACGCGTCTACGTCCGCATCGACGAGGCGGACGACTAGCTCTTCAAGTACTCTGTCAGGGCCTTCTTCGCTTCCTGAGGCTTGAATCCGCGTGGTCCCGGGCCGCTCTGATAGACGATCTTGCCGTCTGTGCCAATGACATAGATTCGATCTGGCCAGCCGCCGTACTCCGTCCCGACCTTGTCGTCCAATCCATCGATGATGATCGGAATGCTGATCTTAAGCTCAGTGGCGCAAACCGTGGCAATCTCAGTTCTCTCATCGAGCGTTGTCGGCGATTTTACGTTGATGCCGGATCGGTTGTTCCCTCTAGCCCGCCGGCCGTCGCTCGGATGGGCTTCCCGAATGTACACTATCCGAAAGTCTGCCCTGTCCTTGTACTCGTCGAACCACTTTTCGAGCGCTCCCACCTGGGAGCGGAAAGGCGGTCACGTGTAGCTGCCGAAAATGAGAATAGTGGGCCGCTCTCCGAAGTTGCTCTTCAGCTCAAACGTCTTTTCAGAGTGAAGGATGTTCAACTTGAAATTCGGAGCCTTATCGCCCTCCTTCAATCGAACGTCAGCCCGGCGCTGCTCGCTTGCCCCGGCTGTCAGCCCAACTGCCAGGCTGGCCAAGAGGATCGTCCATCGTAGTGTCATCAACCGTCAAAACGGTCCAGACCGGCAAGAGTTCACCTGAAATTGGGCGTTTCTAGGCATCTGGAACCGGTTCCCCGGTGCCTAACTGGCCAACAAGAACCGGATTCTTTCGCGCGTCGAACCAATCAAACGTATCCTTCCGTCCCTTGAATGAGTTACACTTGCCGTCGAGTACTGGCGACCTGCGTCGGGCGTATGTCTGCGCGGGCCTGTTACCTTGGGCGAGTTCGTGATTCGACTCGTGGGCTTGGCCAAAGCGTAGCTCGCTGTCAGTATTGGAGTGGGTCGATGAGTGTGAGTTTGAGAGATATGTTTCAACGCAGCTTGTTGTTAGCGGCATGTGTCTTCGTGACGAGTGGAATCGCAATGGGACAAGGCGGGACGCCTCCGCCAAACCCAGGATCTTCATTCCAGCAGAGACTAGCCAAGACGTTTATCGAGAATCGGGGCCAGTGGGATTCCCGTGCGCTGTACCTTGCCAAGTCGCCTGGACTGGATTATTGGGTGACGAAGAACGGCATCACGATAGATTTTTACGGCTTCGAGAAGGACGGCACTTTTGGTGGCGGCGGGGGCTTGGGCGAGGCAGGCGCTGGACTGCGCCGCGTCGGCCACGTTGTCAGCCTGAACTTCGTCGGCGCCTCTAAGCTGACGCAGCCGTTCGGCTACGGCCCCGCCGAGGTCACGTTGGACTTTCTGATCGGCTCGGACCCTTCGCGGCACGCGCGCGGAGTCCAGACGTTCACCGAAGCGTACGCAACCTCGATCTACCCAGGTGTTCATCTCCGAAACTACTTCGACAGCTACAAGAATCGCTTCGACATCGTTATAGAACCGGGTGCCGACCCAGCCCAAGTGATGTATGACGTGACCGGAGCGGACGGCATCGAGCTCACCCGCGACGGCGAGTTGTGGATTTACACCGATCTCGGCACGATCGAAAACTCGCGCCCGTTTGCCTACCAGCCGATCGGCAACGCCAGAAAGGTCGTTGACGCTCGATTCATACTGCTTGGCCCAAATCGGGTCGGCTTTGAGATCGGCGACTACGATCACAGGCTTCCGCTCATCATCGACCCCCTCGTCTACGGGACGTACGTCGGCAGCGACGCGACGTTTGCCTCGACTGGTTGGGAGACGCTGGCTACCAGCGTCGCGGATGAGAACGGAAACCTGTTCATGACGGGCTCGACCACCTCGATCACGTTCCCTATAACAGACGGCCCGTACGGCTTCTCGCTGAACGGCGCTCAAGATATTTTCCTGGTTCGCTTAGCGGGCGACGCCTACACGATGAGCTACGCAGCCTACATCGGCGGCAGCGGTACGGAATCCGCCTTAGGTATCGGCTTGGTTAACAGCACTGGCGAACTGTGGATCGGCGGTACGACTGAATCGTCTGACTTCCCAGGCGTTTCGAACGGCACTGCGCTCGTGAACGTTACAGATATCTTCTTGACCAAGTTCTCGGTCGATGCCGCGGGCGTTGTGACGCCGCTGTTCTCCAGCTATTACGTCGCCGCTGGCCCAAGCATGGAGTGGGTAGATATGAAGGTCTCGCAGTCCGGCGTGGTTTACATCGCTGGCATGGCGGACAACGCTGATCTTGGCGCGTTCACCGACTTCCTGGCATTCGCTGGCGGTGGCGTTGACGGCTTTGTTACGTCCCTTGACGGCTCCGCAAACATCGGTTACCAGAAGTTGGTAGGCGGTGCTGAGGACGACACTTTGACCGGCCTCGCGGTGGACAGCGACGATAACGTGATCTTCGTCGGCTTCTTCCCGTTCACAGGCACAGAGGATACTGGCGTAACGTCGCCGCCAACCTTCCCAACGACTGCCGGCGTATACGAAAACGGACGTTTCATCCGCAACGACGAGACGTTCATCGTCAAGATGAACTCCGGAGGGTCTACACAGTTCTCGAGTCTCCTCGGCGGCGCGAACCTAGAGGATATCGCTGACGTCGCCGTTGACCAGTTAGGGGACATCTACGTGACTGGGCGGACGGAGTCGTTCGACTTCCCGCGAAACCACGGCGCGTACGACGAGAATTTCTCTACCGCGACCAAGTCGTTTGCGACCAAGATCAAGGCGGACGGAGCGGCGATTCTGTACTCGACCGGCCTGCGCACGACCGGCAACGTCATACCGATGGAGATCGCAGTTGATGACCGTGGAATCGCCATTATCGGCGGCGTCGTCGGCTTCATCCATCCTAATCCGTTTGGCATAGCGAACACCATTCCGGGATCGATCCCGATCGTCGATGGACTCGACGGCGTGTACGATTGCGGCGACAATCTTGTCTTTCCGCCGAACAACCCGGATCCGAACACTCCCAGTGCTTTTCCATCGTCTGTCGATGGGTTCGTGATGTTCATGAACGCGGCCGGCTCGGACTTGCTGTACTCGGACTACATCGGCGAGTGCGGCGACGAGATCGTCAACGACATCATCGTCGACGTGGTCGGCGCAACGTGGCTAGTCGGTGACACGACGGTCGTTTACAATGCAGACGGCCAGCAGCAATTGCCGACGGGCTTAGGCCCCTATATTACGAACAACGCGTTCAAGAGAAACGTTGGCGCCAACCAAGACGGCTGGGCGATCAAGCTCCGCGTTGGATTGCCGATCCTCGACAGCATTTCGCTGGATCCGAATGAGATGGCCGGCGGACTCGGCGTGACGTCCACAGTGACGGTTAATCTGCGCGACCCAGCCCCGCCAGGCGGCGTGACGCTAACCGCAACGCTCTCGAATCCGGCTGCGACTTCGTTCGATGTGGATCCGGGCTCGACGACTCTGATATTCACGATAGCTGTCGATACGACAACGACGACCCTGACGGTGTTCTCGCTGCCGGTCACGTCACAATCGATCAGCGATGTTCGGGTGACCCTCGACAACGACTTCGTCGAAGACCGCCTGACCATCAAGCCGTGGCTAGATGACTTCTCTATCTCGCCATCAGAAATCGTTGGCGGCAATCAGCTGACTGCACGTGTGACGTTGTTCCAGGTGGCGATGGATGCGGTGACCGTACAGTTGACGACCGACCGCCCGGATCTGGTGACGCTGCCGGTCCCGGCGCAGTTGACCGTGCCGGCAGGCGCCCAAACATCGTCGATCCTGCTGGAGACCTCCGGCGTGACGACAGCCCAAAACTTGACGATCACCGGGTCGCTGCTCGGGGTTGGTAAAGACGCCTTCGCCTCGCTGACGCCTGCCACAGTGCAGATATTGAGCTTCTTGCCGACGCGTGTGAACGGCGGCGAAGACACTGTCGCCACTGTGAGGTTGTCCGGCAAATCGGGCATCAACCGCACGATCGACATAACGTACGTCAGCGGCGCGACGGGCGCGCTCGTTGAAGGCAACGCCCTTCCGCAGACGGTAGTTATCCCCGCGCAGGAGTCGGAGGTCAACTTCGCCGTGACAGCTCCGTTCGTGCCCAGCCCGTCGGCGGTGACCTTGAACGCCAGCGACACGGTCACATCGGTGGACGGCACTCTGTTCATCGACGACATCGACATAGCTCAGTTGGTGGTTTCGCCGGCAACAGACGTGATCGGTGGCACAGTGCTTACGGTCGTTGTGCGGCTGACGCGCGCTGCCGGTGCTGGCGGATTCACGGTCGATCTGGACAATTCGAACCCAGCAGCAGGCACGTTGTCAGTTTCGACGATAACGATAGAACCTGGAGAGCTGATCAGCCCTGAATTCATGTTTACGACAGAGGTCGTGAGCGCTGACGAAGTCACGACGCTGTCGGTTAGCAAACTCGGGTTCACGACTCAAACAGAAACGGTGACGGTTCGAACGCTTGTGATCGATCTGACTCTCGATCCAATTGTGGTCGTGGGCGGAGTCGATAACTCGGTTGGCACCGTCACGTTCGCACCTGCGGCACCGCCGACAGGATTGACGCTCACGTTGTCGTCTACAAGGCCTGAAGCGGCCACCGTGCCGGCGACAGTCGATGTCCCGGGTGGCGCTACGACGTTCGACTTCGACGTCACGACCCTGAAGGTTCAGAGCGATCAGGGAGTGGTGATCAGAGCTGAGGCCAGTCCTGCGGTCTTCGCAAGCGCGACCATGACCGTCAAGACGCCAGGCATCGTCAGCCTGGTGATCGATCCGAGCACCGTTACGGGGCCGACGCCTGCGACAGGCACGGTCACTTTGGCGATCACTGCGCCAGAAGGTGGTTTGGACGTGCTCTTGGCCGCAGTGCCAGGCTCTGCGGCGGCCGTGCCGACGCTGGTCAACGTCCCCGAAGGGTCTGATACGGCCTCGTTCACGATCACCACATTCGCGGTCTCGTTCGACTCTGTCGAGACGATAACGGCGACGTTGGAATCCTCGGTTATTAACGCGACGCTGACAGTCCGCGCGCCGGTCATCTCAGGCATCACGTTCGCGCCTCCGCGCGTGCTCGGTGGCAATAACGCGATCGGCACCGTGACCCTCGATCAACCCGCACCTGTGGGTGGACTGACGATCGAAATCATGAGCCACAACCTACTGCTGGCTGTGATTGTCGGTGCAGACCAATTTGGTGTACTCACGGTTACGATCCCCGAGGGTCAGTCGTCCGCAAACTTTACGGTCATAACGGTGCCTGTGTCGCGCATGATCGCGGTGAGGTTTACAGCTGGACCACCAGCCAGCCCGATGTTCTCATCCGGCTATCTGTACATCAAGCCGTAGCAACCACCGACAATAGGCCTGAAACGAGCGCCCGGTTCGCCACAAGAGCGACCGGGCGCTTGGCATTTCGGAGCGTGAGGTAAAACAATCGCGTGGGCAAGCAGTTGGGCTGGTTCGTAGTGGGTGTTCTTTCCGGGATGGCGTTGATGGGCGCCATTGCTCGATTGCGCAGCGAGCAGGATCAGCAAGACGTGGAGGAGCTGGCCGAGTCGATCAAAGAGAAGCTCGAGGCGCTGGAACAAGAGCTCGGCTGAGCTCAAGCAGCCCGAGTTTCCGAAGCGCGGCACACTCGCCCTTTTCCCAGCTGCTTGGCGGTGAACAGAGCCTCATCCGCTCGCCGCAGAACGGAGTCAAGGGAGTCGTGCTCACGAATCTCGGTCACGCCTGCACTGGCAGAGAGCGATAGCGTCGCGCCATCGACCCCTTCCACCTTGATCTTCGTCGCGCGCACGTTCTGGAGCAATTTGCTCATCTTTTTCGTCAGGTCCTCTTCCGGCATGCTTGCGACCACGACGAACTCGTCGCCACCGTATCGACCGACAAACGCGCGAGACGGCAAGGACCGTTTCACGATTTTGACAAAGTGCCCGAGCGCGTTGTCCCCCTCCTGATGACCCCAAAGATCGTTGATGCCCTTGAAGTCGTCGAGGTCGATCATCGCAATGCTGTACAGACGCTGCTCGACTTGCGCTTTCTTACAGATAGCGGCGAGGTAAAAGTCCAGCGCTGCGCGGCTGGCACACTCCGTCAGATAATCCTTGCTGCCGGCTCCTCGAACTGCGTCGAGCTTCTTCTCCATCATCTCCATCGTGTCGGTGAGTTCCTCTTTCAGTTCATCGTGACGCTTGCGCTGGCTTTCGACGATCGAAACAGCTCTCTTGATTTCGTTGCGAACGATCTCCCTAAACTGCGTGATGTCGTCGCTGCTCGCAGCGTGCTCCAGGTTCTTGTTCATGCGGTCGAAGTCGTCGAGAGTCTCGTCTTGGCCATCGAGGGCTGTGCGGGCTGATCCAATAAGTTCGCGCAGGGCTTCTGCGGTCTCTTGTTGAAACGCCGCGATCTCTTCTCTCTGCCATGCCCCGAGTTCCTGGGCAGCGTCGCTGAACTCTTTGCGAGCGCCGTCGATGTCGCGTGCCGACGATGGGCCGTCCAGGAGGTGTGCGGTCAACTCGTTCGCCACTTTTATGAACACCTTGCTGTTCTCCGAGCCCGGCGAAATTACTAGGCCTTGCGAGGCTTCGAGCGCGGCCGCAACGTACGCGACCAGAGGCGTGATGCGTTCGCGGAGGACGGCCTCGTCAAGCTCCTCCCAGCTAGACGGACGGAGAACAGGTTGCTTTTTGCGAAACAAGGACATGCAATTCGAATTATCGGTTGCTCTACGGGCTGACTGCAACGGCAATGATATGGGCTATGCTGACTGCATGATTGGCGTGATTTTGTACCTAGCGGCCGGCTCGGCTGTCGCTGACGAACTCCCGGTGGTAGAGATGATGGTCTACCAGCGCGGGGTCTATGAGATCGAGCTGTACCCAAAGGAGGCGCCCAAGCTTGTCAAGCACTTCCTTGAATTGGTCGATCGCAAGTTCTACAACGGCATGCTGTTCCACCGGGTCGTCGACGGGTGGGTGGCGCAGACCGGAGACCCGGAGAGCAAGACCTGGACCCGCGAGGAGGCCCTGGCTGCACCGGTGGGCTCGTACGGACAGGTCGAGGGGCTCGGCGACGGCGGATCGGGGAAGACCGTTCCTTTCGAGGACAACGACATCAGCCACCTGCCGGGCACCGTGGGCATGGCCCTGGAGTCACCTGCCAGCGACACGGGCGACAGCCAGTTCTTCATCAACCTTGAGGACAACAGCCGGCTCGATCACAAGTACTGCGTATTTGGCAAAGTGACGGTTGGGATCGACCGGATCAAGAAGATTCGTCGCGGCGACCCGATCATTTGGATTCGGCGCAAGCGCTAGAGAACGGTCTTGCTCTTTACCCTGCCGTCCTGCTCCAAGTCGTAGACGTACGGCACGCCGGTCCCGACCTCGGTCTTCAGTATCTGTTCGGGGGTGAGGTTCTCTAGTGCCATGATGATCGCGCGGTTGCTGTTGCCGTGCGCGACGACCAGCACGTCCTTGCCATGGTTGATGTCGCCCATGATCGCCCGCTCGAAGAACGGAAGAGTTCTCGCTCTGGTGTCCTTTAGCGACTCGCCCCCTGGCGGGTTGACGTCGTAGCTCCTGCGCCAGATGTGGACCTGCTCCGCGCCGAACTTTTCTGCGGTCTCTGCCTTGTTCAGGCCGCAGAGGTCGCCGTAGTCGCGCTCGTTCAGCGCTTGGTCGCGGATGACGGGGACGTCGAGCCCCGCGACCTGCATCACGATGGTCAGCGTGTCCTGGGCGCGTAGCAGCGCGCTCGTGTAGGCGATGTCGATGCTGACGCCCTTTATCTTCTCTCCGGCCTCCCTCGCCTCCTGCTCGCCCTTCTCGGTCAAAGGAACGTCCACCCAGCCGGTGAATCGGTTCTCGAAGTTCCAGAGCGACTGCCCATGCCGGATCAAGATCAGCTTTGCCATTGACGGGTCAAGGATACCGGGCTATCGATTTGGATCGTTGCAGAAGTAGAACCAGTCGGTGTCGGGGAACTCCTCCAAGCCTTGGGCTTCGGCCAGGCCGCGCAACTGGCCTCTGTGGTACGCGCTGTGGAACACGAGCTGTTGCGCGATGCAGTGCAGCGGCGTCACGTGATCCACGCCGTCATCGCGCGTGAACGCGACGTCCTGGTCCGCATGCACCAGCAGGAACGACTGCCAATCACGAGCGCCTTGTTCCAAAGCCTCTCCAACCCGCAAACCGCGCAGCAGATCGACGTCTTCACCTGTGATGTGCAGCGAGGCGCGCTGCAGCCACCGTCGCTGCCAGTACGACATGTGCCGCAGAATCTCCTCGGCGCGCGCACGGTCAGGAAAGCGATCCAGAATCTCGATCCACTTCTTGTTCCCCCAGATCACGTAGTCGAATCCCAGGATCAGTTCTTCCATGTGAACTCCACCATTCTGCCTGCCGGTTCGCCAACGATCACGCCGTTCGACACGACTGCGACGCCGTTCACGATCGTGTGCACAGGCTTGCCGATTAGAAACTGGCCCTCGAACGGGCTCCACCGGCACTTGCTCTGAATCCAGTACTTAGTCACCTCGAACTCCTCTTCCAGATCAACGACCGCAAGGTCCGCGTCGTAGCCTGGGGCGATGTGTCCCTTTCCAGCGATCCCGAATAGCTCCGCTGGTCGCTCAGCGGTCATCTTGACTACCTTCTCTAGCTCAAGTTTGCTGCGGTGCACCCAGTCCAGCAGGATGGGAAGCATCGTCTGCACGCCCGGCATCCCGCTCGGCGATTTCGGATACGGCTGCTGCTTCTCCTCCAGCGTGTGCGGCGCGTGGTCGCTGCCGAACACGTCGAACAGCCCTACAGAAACACCAGACCATAGCTCCCGCCTGTGTTCTTCGTCTCGGATCGGCGGGTTCATTTGCACGAGAGTTCCCAGCGCCTCGTACGCCTCGGCGTTGAGCGACAGATGCTGAGGCGTTACTTCGCAGGTAACTGGTAGCCTGTTTCCTTTCGCCTTAACCAGGATTGCGAACTCCTGCCACGTAGAAATGTGAAGAATGTGCACGGGGCGTCCGGTTCTCTTGCACAGCGCGATCATTCGCTTCGTCGCTAAGAGCGCCACCTCCTCATCTCTGATAAATGGATGCTCCCGAACATGCGGGTTGTCTGAAAGAAGCGACTTGCGTTCTCTAAGCCGCGCCTCATCTTCTGCATGAACGGCGCACGGCCTGACCCCCGCCTCCAGAATCCTTGCGATCAGCTCGTCCTCTTCGACGAGCAGGTCGCCGGTCGAACTGCCGATGAACAGCTTCACACCCGGAGTGCCAGGCAGCATTTCAAGAGCGGCCAGCTCATCGACGTTCTGCGCCGAGGCGCCGATGAAGAACGCGTAGTTCGCCCACGACCTGCCTTTCGCCCGTGCAAGCTTGCCCTCAAGCGCCTCCCGCGTCGTCGTGGCCGGATTCGTGTTCGGCATCTCGAAGTACGTCGTCACGCCGCCCATCACCGCCGCGCGCGAGCCGGTCTCGATGTCCTCCTTGTGCGTTAGGCCCGGCTCCCTAAAATGAACCTGTGTGTCGATCACACCTGGCAGGACGTGCAAGCCCTGCGCCGAGATTTCGCGCACCGCAGTCGATTCTCTCAGATCGCCGACGGCCACGATTTTGCCGCCTTGAATCCCAACGTCGGCGTCGTTTCGGCCAGCGGAACTCACGACGACGCCACCTCTGACGATCAGATCAAACTCCGCTGGCATCCCCCTCATCATATCTCGTCGAGCAAGGAATCCCCTTGCGTTTCACAAAGCTTGCGTCGATTGGCCACAGATTCGCGCACAGGCAAGAGTATCATCTTCTCGCAAGCATGATCCCGTCCGACTCTCCCGATGTCACGGTGCTGGTTCCAGCGCTCGACGAGCAAGACACCATTGAAGAGGTACTGGACAGACTGCTTGCGTTGCCTCTCTCTCTCCAGGTCATCGTGATCGACGACGGCAGCACGGATGGCACGTCCGCAATCCTAGAGCGATACCGAGATCGCGTCACGACGATACGGAACGAGGAGCCGTCCGGCAAGGGCATGGCGATCCGGCGCGGTCTGCCGTACGCTATCGGAAGAGTGATCGTCATTCAAGACGCTGACCTCGAATACCAGCCGGAGGAGATTCCGCAGCTCGTTGAGCCGATCCTGATCGGGCAGTACGGGGTCGTCTACGGTACGAGGTTCGCAAACGGCATGCACAAGGATATGGCGCTGCCGAACAGGATCGTCAACATCCTGCTGCGGTGGGCCGTCGCGCTGCTTTACGGTCGGAAGCTGACCGACGAGGCCACTTGCTACAAGGCGTTTCGCCGCGACATCCTCGAGGAGATGGAGCTAGAGTGCAGGCGCTTCGAGTTCTGTCCAGAGGTTACGGCAAAGGCGATTCTGATGGGCGAGCACATCCACGAAGTACCGATCAGCTACGCCCCGAGGACAAGGGAGGCCGGAAAGAAAATCCGGTGGACCGACGCTCCCGAGGCTTTCTGGACCCTTCTGAAGTATCGCCGCTGGAAGAAGCGCTAGGGTACTTGAACGAAGCGACGCGCTCCTTGCGCCGACTGAGAGTGCGAACTTCAAACCGGTCGAACTTCGGAGCCGTATCGATCGACAGCAAGTACCAAGCGCGGTAGTAATCCCCGACGGCTAGAAACGGCGGCTCGCTTGGGAGGTCGAACTCGCCGGTCAGCGCCCACCCAAACTCGAATGAGCGCCACCAATCGTACCGTTTGAGTTCTTCGCGCTTTCGCGCTTGCCAGAACGCGAGTTGCTCCGCTCTCAATGGTAGCGACGTGCCTTTCGACGTCATGACGAACCGAACGTTGAGCAGCTCTTCAGGAGTTGTTCGAACGTAGTCGCCGATTCCGTAAGTTGGCAACTTCGGGAAGGCGGTGAGCTGAACGATGAACGTGTATGAGCCCGTGAGCCTCTTGCGGACCGCGCCCCATCGGTCCAGCAGTTCGTCGTCCGACCAGTACTCGCGGGCCTGCAAGAACCCCAGCCAGCGAGACATGAGTTCCGGCGAGAGCCAGATCACTTGCTCGACCGGCTGCTGCGAATACCCGTTGGACCACCAACCGATGTCCTGCTTGTCGCTCTTCCAAATCGTATCAAACGTCGTGCGCGGCGCCGGGCTGCCGAAGAGGTCGTGAGTGCTGAACTTGGGCTTGCTCCGCCCCAGCGATCGGCCCTGCGCGAGGTGCTCAGGGATCGGCGAGGCGGGGAACTGCGGGCGCCCGGCAAGCGCCGCCATGAGCAGGATCGACTCGAGGATCATCTAACTGCTATTGTCGGTATGGGCCGCGTCGGGCTTGATAGGGATTCTCGCGGGCCCGCTGGCTTCAAGAACGCCGTCGCGCAGGCGGACGCGCTCTACCGTGATCGCACCGAACAGCCCTAGGTCGGCGTCCAGGTCGATGACCGGGTTCAAAACGTCGAGCAGGATCTGCACCGCGGCCGGGTCTGCGCGCTGCCAGTCAAAGTAGATCTTTGCGTCTGTCAGCGTGAGCTTCGTTCCGTCCACGGCGACAATGTGTGCAATGATCGCGAAGTCGGTTTTGACGAACAGGAACTCGCCGTACCCTTCGACCCAGATCACATCGTTGTACACGCGCACCGTCACGCTCTTGATCTCAGCGTACTTGCCGACGATGTATTCGGCTAGGCTGTCTTCGGTTATCTTGACCGTCCCCAGGCCTTCGCCGCTGCGCGTCAGCCGCAGCTTTCGCTCGCTCCTGGCGAGCCCCAGGTCAAACCTGCAGTCTGGGATATCGACCGTCAGCTCAGAGACCAGAAGACCGCGCAATCGGAAGTCGGACAGCTGGATTCGCAATCTGTGGAGCTTGCCGTACTGCGATCTGTCGGGCTCGGTGAACAGCGGGAGTTGATCCAGCGAAAAGTTGCTCGCCGCTATCGTTGCAGACGACACCTCTCCCCAAGCCGCTGCGATTCCGTTCGGCACGATATTGACGGAGACTTGAACGGCATCGCCGCTCAGCCTGCTGGCGATATCCGCAGCGGCAGCGCGCTCGAATCTGGCAGTCTCGACGCTGCTTAGCCCGAATCCGAGACCCAGCAACAGGAAAGGGAGGAGTGGCCCCATTGGAATGGTGACAGAATACTCTTACACGCGAATGTCTAGTTCCACTACTGCCGCTCCGCCGGGATACAGAGCTCTTCGTGAGAGCGTAGCCAAGGTGCGCCTGCCCGGCATGGCGCATGTGTTGCTCGCCGGCACCGATGCTGTGGCCTGGCTACAGGGGCAGACGACGAACGACGTGGCCGATCTCAGCCCAGACCATGCCGTGGACTTCTGTCTTATCGAGCCCACTGGCCAGTTGCGGGCCATCTGCCGCGCCTGGAGGGTGCCGGAAGGGGTGATTATAGGCACGCAGAGCCCGGAGCTGATCGAGCAGCGGGTCGAGCGGTTCGTCATCATGGAGGACGTCGAGGCGTCGCGCGTCGGCGAGCAAACCGTCTGTCTGCAAGGCCCGCAGGCCGAAGCGGTCGGGGGCCGTTGGGCACTGCCCAGCGATCGGACCGGCTCCGGCGGTTGGGAGATCATCGGCCCAGCCGCTTCCCCCGATGCGCCCGAGCTGAGTGAAGAAGGGTACGAACTAGCGACGTTGGAAGCAGGGATTCCGCTCTTCGGCGTCGACACGAGCCCGAAGACGCTTCCACCAGAGCTGGGTGCAGCGTTCGTGTCTTCTTACGTGAGCTACCAAAAAGGGTGCTACGTCGGCCAGGAGGTGTTGATGAGGATTTACTCACGAGGCCATACGAACAAGACTTGGGTGGGACTCAAGCTCGAGTCAGACGTCGATCGAGGCACTTCAGTGCTCCACGATGGCAAAGACGTCGGCAAAGTCCACAGAACGGCGCTGAGCCCAACGCACGGCTGGATAGCCAGCGCGACTCTGCGCAACCAAGCCACGACTCCCGGAACGCGCGTCGCCATCGCAGACACAAGCGCGGAAGTGGTCGAAATGCCGTTTGATCGCTAGCCAGCGCCGCTCTTCTTGGCCTTCATCGCTAACAAGTGCCCGGACAGCAGGCAGAGGAACGTCACAATCGAGGCGACGAACGCGGTCATGGCTGGATACATCTCGCCACCGAATGCGTCCTTCCCAAAGCGACCGGCAATCATGACGCAGATGACGAGCGTCATGATGTACCCAACACGAGGGGTGGCCATTTTGAGGGAGAGAAAAAGCCCGACGAGCACGATCAGCCCAGAGCCGCCGCCAGCGATCAAGGAAGGGAGGCTCGCGCTCGGTCCGAAGTAGCCGTCCAAGCCCATCGCAATCAGGCCGACTCCGTAAAAAAGCATCACCCACTTCACCCACGTCATGCGGCAAGTGTACCTTTGTAGGCAGTTTAGCTCCTGTCGTTCAAAGGAGGAGTAGATATACTGCCGACATGTCCGACGCATGGCACGATGACCGCATCAAAGAAGAGTGCGGCGTCGTCGGGCTCTACGCTCCAGGTGGTGATTCCGCCCGCCTTGTGTTCTTCTCCCTCTTTGCTCTACAGCATCGCGGACAGGAGTCTGCGGGCATCGCTGCCTCGGACGGCGAAAAGGTGAGGATGCACAAGAGCATGGGGCTCGTCAGCCAAGTGTTCAACGAGGAGATTCTTGGGTCGCTCCCAGGCGACTTTGCGATCGGCCACACCCGCTACAGCACGATGGGTTCAAGCGTGCTCCGCAACGCTCAGCCGATCTATTGCACCAGCTCGGTCGGCGAAATCGCGGTGGCTCACAACGGCAACCTCATCAACGCAGAGGAAGTCAGAAACCAGCTAGAGGCGAGCGGTGAAAAGCTTGAGACAACCGCTGACAGCGAACTCATTGCACTGTTGCTGGTCAAGAACCTGGAGTACGGGCCGGAAGAGGCAGTCCGGCGCACCATGGGGGAGATTCAAGGCGCGTACAGCGTCGTCGTTCTCACGCCCAGGCTCATTATGGGGTTCCGCGACCCTTATGGAATTCGGCCCTTGGTCGCCGGGAGGCTGAAGGGCGGCGGGCACATTCTAGCGAGCGAGTCCTGCGCGTTCCCTCCGATCAACGCGACGGCCGAGAAGGAGATCGAGCCAGGCGAACTAGTGATAATCGACGAAGAGGGAATGCGCTTCTCTCAGGTCGTGCCGACCGAGCGACCGGCCATGTGTCTCTTCGAGTTCATCTACTTCGCGCGGCCAGACAGCAATATTTACGGCAAGTCGATCTATGCTGTGCGCGAACGGATGGGCGAAGCGCTGGCTCGGGAGCACCCGGCAGACGCAGACATCGTCGTCCCGGTGCCGGACAGCGGCATACCTGCGGCTATCGGCTACAGCCGCGTCAGCGGCCTTCCGTTCCAAGAGGGCATGATGAAGAGCCGCTACATCCATCGCACGTTCATCCAACCGGACCAGCGCATGCGCGAGATGGGTGTTCGCATGAAGCTGAGCCCGCTCGTAGACAAAATTAAAGGGCAGCGAATCGTCCTCGTGGACGATTCGATTGTACGGGCTACGACCACAAAGCAGATCGTCAAGTTCCTGTTCGAGTGTGGCGCGAAGGAGGTGCATGTGCGGATCACTGCGCCACCGATCCGCTTCCCGTGCTTCTATGGAATCGATATGGCCAGCAAGGGCGAGCTGGCGGCTGCGAAGTGGAGCGTCGACGAGATTTGCGAGCATATCGGTGCGACTTCTCTCGGCTATCTCCCGATCGACAGCGTGACGGAGGCCGTCGGACGCGGAAACGGCGAGTTCTGCCTAGCTTGCTTCAACGGCGACTACAGTATCCCAGTGCCGCAGAACCTCAGCAAGCTCGCGTTCGAAAAGGCCGCCGACGTTGGCGAGATCGGCGTGGTGACGGCCGGCCAGCTCAAATTGCCCGAGACCGAGTAACCAGTCACTTGCTACTGTCGAGGCACTCTTTCATCGCCTCGTGGCGCACGAGAACCTCTTTGCTGTGCTTGAAGACGCACTCCATCAGGGGGTTCCACAGGTGGTAGATCTCAGGAAGCTCCTCCACCTTCACGTACTTCCTGTCGGTGCTCTCGAACTGCGGATCGAGTTCGCACAGGCTGACTACGTTCGCGGTGTAGAGGTCGATCCATCGCACCTCGGAGCGCTGCGTGACCCGGTAGCAGCCCATGTAGTGAATCTCCTTGAGGCTCGCGCCGGACTCCTCCATCGCTTCGCGCTTTGCGGCTTCAAGCGAGGATTCTCCGGGCTCGACTCGACCGCTCGGTACGCACCACCCCCTGTCTTCGATGTGACAGATGAGTACCTTGTCTCCGCACCAAGGAAACACGAGCGCTGCAAACGCTCGCAACGGGGCGCGAAACGGCGCGGCGCAGAACTCCAACGTTTGCCTACCGTACTTGCCGCAGGGGTATTTCTTCATTCCTCGCGCTCGCTACTCCTGCCCCTTTGACCCGACGAAGCCGCCGTTCATGACTACAACCTTGCCCATAATGGCCTCGACAGGAAACTCCCCGTATGTCCTGCTGTCCAACGACACCTCCCAGTTGTCTCCGAGCACGTAAATGTAGCCGTCGCGAACAATGTAAGCGCCATTGCGGAGATCGTAGTTCTTTGGTACGTTCGCAAGGTCGACCTCGCCGTGGCCCAGCCGGTAGACGCGTTTGATGATGACCTCGTCCTCGGCCTCGTTGAACAGGACGACGATATCGTCCACCTCTAGGTCGCCGACCAGCCAGTACGCCTTCGTCATCAGCAGGCGCTGTCCCGGATACAGATTCGGGTACATCGAGTCGCCCCGCACCTCGATGGTCTTGAAATTCATGAAGAAAAAGACGACGAACCCCAGGGTGAAGAGGAGAAAACCTGAGAAACCCGTCAAAATGAGCGTTCGTCGGCGCGCGACAACGCCAGCGGCCTCCGAGGAGGCAAGCCGCTCGGCAGGGGTAGGTTCGCCGCTCTCCAGCGGCTCAGGCGTAACACTCATTCTTTCGTCGATCCCCATGTAACATTGTCGGCGATCTGCCCGTGGTGGTTATACTTCACAGAACAGGAAAAAACCAGTCCACATGCAGTCACTCTTTGAGAAGCTTAACAACGCCCCGGTCTGGGCAGTTCTCGCGGTAGGCCTGATAGCCTTGATCGCGCTTGCATTAGCAATCATGACGTATATCGCCCTCCGGAAGATTCGACAGCGCTGGGCACATCTCTTGGCCGGCGTCAAGGTCGAGAATATCGAAGACGCACTGGAGGCGAATCTGACGAACAGTGAGAGGATCAGCGTAGAGCTAGCCGGCGCGCAAGAGAGAATCGCGAGATTGGAGGATCAGATGGAATCCGCGAAGCGGTACCTCGCCGTCGTGCGATACGATGCTTTTGACGACGTCGGCGGCGAGCAGAGCTTCGCGTTTGCCATGTACGACGAGCGTGGCGACGGCGCCGTGATTACAAGCCAAGTCGGTCGCGCCGACTGTCGTGTGTACGCCAAGCAGCTGATTCGAGGCGAGGCTGACCGCGAGCTGAGCCAGGAGGAAAGCGCTGCGATTGAGCAGGCAGCAGCACAAGTCGCAAAACGAAGGCAATGACTACGCACGCTGACGATAGCCTCCTGATCGAGCACAGCCAAGAGGGCGACCGACAGGCTTTCGACGCGCTGATTCGCAAGTACGAGCAGCGGGCGTACCAGTACGCACATCGGCTGACCTCGAATCCAGAGGAGGCGTCCGACATCGTCGCAGAGGCTTTCGTCAGGGTGTTCAACGCCCTCAAGAACTTCAAAGGGCAGAGCAGCTTCAGCACGTGGCTGTACAGGATCCTGACGAACTGCTACCTGGATCATCGCAAGAAGGAGCGGAATCGCCAGCACCAAAGCTTAGAGGCCTCGCTTCGCCTAGACGGGGGTGAGGTCCAGATGCAGGTAGAGGACCAGTCCCCAAGAGCCGACGAGATAGCCGAGCAGAACGAGAGGGAGCAGGCAGTTCAGGCGGCACTGGGACATATGCCCGAGTATCAGCAGGTGATGCTCGTTATGTACCACGTGGAGGCGCTGAGCTACGAAGATATCTCAGATGCGCTCGACCTGCCCATAGGTACGGTCAAGAGTCGATTGAACCGGGCTCGGCTCGCTCTCCGGGACCGTTTGGCGCAGGACGTGGAACTTTTTAACCTGAGTTGAAGTCAAACCCAAATGTAAGATGAATCAGAGGAAGGCACGAGACTTATACTCGCATTACCACGAGGGGTCGCTGGACGAAGGTCTGCGACAGGCCTTCGAGCGAGCAATGCAGAACGACCCGGACATTCGTTCTGAGTACGAGCAGTTCGTGCGCGTAATAGGGGATCTCAACTCGATGGCGAAGCCGGTCGAGGTGCCTGCAGACCTCCACCAACGAATACGGGAGCGGCTGGATCAGTCCGTTCCCGAGAGTCGTACGGACAACCGCACATCCACGATTTGGTGGGCTTGGAAGCCTCTGGCGTACGGCACGGCGGCAGCGGCGATCGCCATCATGATGATCGTCTCATTCGGCCCGAGCCCGGGCGGCAACGTCCAGTCCGCTGGACTTAGCGGCCAAACGGAGATTGCGCCAAACCTGGAGGTGTCCGACGGCAACGTGATGTTCGAGTTCAGAACCGGTGCAGAAACGTCGATCACCGTGTCCCGCGATTCTGACAACGTAGAGCTTTTCGCGAAAGACCTCGACGGCCAGTTGGTTCAGCTAACCTTGCACAACGACGCCGATGAACCCTCGATGCTGCGAGTAGACATCGCCAGCCTAGATCGGCCCGTGTACCTGCTGATTCCGGGAATCGCCCTCGCCCAGGACGATGCCGGCAGCGGTTCGCTGCTCGAGTTCGCAACCGCGATTTCAGCTCGATACAACGTACCTGTCTACGTGTCGGTAAGCGACTCCGAAGCGATTCTCGATTGGGAGTTCGAGTCGCTCGACCCGGTCGAAGCGGTTGAGGATGAAATCGATAGCTTGGGGATGCACGTTGCACAGGACCAGAACGGCGTAGTCCGCATCAGCGACTGAGCGCTACTCGGCCTGCTCGTTCGCGAGCAGTTGGTTCAAGACCGAATCTCGTCGCTCTCGGTATCTCCGCTCTTGGCTGAGCGCCACGCGGCTTCTTGCTGCGAGCGGTAGGAGGTCTTGATCGGAAGAGGTGATTTCGATCCACTCCTCCAACTTGAACTCCTCTTCGTCGTTGCTTGCCAGGGTGTGGCTTGATCGGACCGCCGCAAGCCAGTTCGTCGACTCGCCCTTGCGACGAAGGTCGCGGCTATAGACGACCGCCATGTGGTTGACGATCTGAGTTGGATTGCGGCCTGGCTGTTCCAGCTCCTCGATTTGGGACGCGAGGCGAGTTCGCTGAGCTTCGTCGAGTTCAGACGAGATGGCCTCAATACTCCCTAGGATTCTCATTTGAAACGGTGCCGAAGCGATCAGGCTGGAGAAGTCGCCGTACTTTGCGACGTTCGCAAGTTCGATCAGATCGCCGTATAGATTCGCAGCATCCTCGTACTGACCGAGCGTCGCCCACTCATTGGCCAGGTCGTAGCCGTCCCTCAAGAGCGTAGATCTCGCGTCTAGGATACTGGTGTACGCCGATGTCCGGCCGTCGAGTATCGTCGTGGCAGGGCGGATGTCCTTCAACTCGCCGTTCCGGTACGCCGTGAGCCAGAACTCGATAGCTTCGAGCAACTGCTGGCGATTGGGGGACTGCTTCGCCTCGCTCTCGTAGGCGACAGAAACTCGAACCGGGTCTACGTAGGCCAGGATGGAGTCATTCATCGCAGGACCGTACTCGATGAACTCGTACGCGTTCGCGCTCGTGCGCCCGCTGATTGCTATCAGGCCGAGCAATAGGAATGGCCCGGCTGCCAACAGTTGGTAGACAGCTTTCTTGACCAGCATGATCAGAATAATTGGCATCTATTGCTCCTATCATTCGGCTACAGCTCAAAAAGGCAATGGACCCGTTCTATGCTCCCCAGACAGGTCTTTCGGGCACATTCGGGCTGGGAAGCCCAAACTTTTTATACAATGGAAGTGTGGGACGAGGAAATAACCTCAAAAATCAAAGAATCGCAAACTGGGAAGAGCATTTGATCCGCCGAGCACAGGCTGGCGAGAGCGTTGCGATGGAGCTGCTGATGGATACGTACCGGACGCAGCTGCGGTATCACGCGCTCAGAATGCTACGAGATGGTGAAGACGCCGACGACGCCGTACAGGAATCGTTCCTGAAGGCGTTCAAGGCGATCGGGTCGTTTCATGCCGGCAGGCCGTTCCTGCCGTGGTTGATGCGAATCTGCTCGAACTGCGCGGTCGACATCATTCGCAACCGCAAGCCGGGGCACGAGACGCTGGACAAGCACGAGCATGCGCTGTACGATTCGCGGATGGGAGTTGCAGAAGGCGTCGAAAGGCGCTTGCGGGCGGAGAGCCTTCGCAGCGCGATCGGTCGACTGCCAGAGAAGTACCGCAGAATCGTCATGAT
The DNA here is from genome assembly GCA_022563855.1 of Armatimonadota bacterium. Classification (NCBI taxonomy): domain Bacteria; kingdom Bacillati; phylum Armatimonadota; species Armatimonadota bacterium. Next base: position 337,268 of record JADFMN010000001.1, on the reverse strand, counting down.
GCGACACTACGACCATATGGACGTCAATGAGATCGCTGACGCGCTTGATATTCCGGAAGGGACCATCAAGAGCTGGCTTTTCCGAGCCAGGGCGATCTTGAAGAAGGATCTGACGGTAGCTCTTAGTTGAGCGACAACCGAAACGGCGGGCAGGGCCGAAGGCAGTTCGAGGAGGCTGCAGTCGGCCCTTCGCATTTTAGCCGCGCAAGGTAATCTGTACAAAAGATGCCAGTTAGCCAAGATCAGGTTTTAGAGGCGCTCAAAGCCGTGGAGGATCCGGATCTTCACCGGGACATCGTCGCCCTCGGGTTCGTCAAGGACGTCGAGATCGAAGGCGATTCAGTTTCGTTCAAGGTCGAGTTGACGACCCCTGCCTGCCCGGTCAAGGAATTGCTTCAGCAACAGTGTCACGAGGCTGTGATCGCTCTCGAGGGCGTTGCTTCCGTTGCCGTTGAGATGACTGCGCGAGTGTGGCCGAGCTCTCCGGACAGGGCAGATCGAATCCCCGAGGTCAAGCAGTGCATTGCGATCGCGAGCGGCAAGGGCGGAGTCGGAAAGAGTACGGTTGCAGTCAACCTAGCCGTGGCGCTCGCCGAACAGGGCGCGAAGGTTGGTCTGCTGGACGCAGACGTCTACGGTCCGAGCATCCCGATGATGATGGGCACCGAAGGCGAGAAGCCGCTCGCCCAGGATTCCAAGATCGTGCCGATCGAGCGATACGGCATCCGGATGATGTCGATGGGATTCCTGTTGGAGGAGGGCCAGGCCGTGATGTGGAGGGGCCCGATGGTCGCGGCCACCGTCAAACAGCTCTTGGATGACGTGATCTGGGGCGAACTCGACTATCTGCTGGTCGATCTGCCGCCCGGCACCGGCGACGCGCCCATGAGCTTGGCCCAGTTGGTGCCGCTGACGGGCGTAGTGATCGTGACCACGCCGCACAGCGTAGCTGCGAACATAGCTGGCAAGGCCGCACAGCTGTTTCAGAAGCTTGAGGCGCCGTTGCTCGGGGTCGTTGAGAACATGGGCCAGTTCGTGTGCCCATCTTGCCACGAGGAGTTCAGGCTGTTCAACGGTACGCGGGGCGATGAATTGGCCAAGAGGCTTGGCATCCCGTATCTCGGCTCGATACCGCTTGATCCGGCCATCAGCCAGTCATCCGACGATGGGCGCCCGGCGATCATGGAGCACCCGGACACGCCTCAGGCAGCGGCATTCAGGTCGGTGGCCGGACGGCTGGCGGCAGAGGCCAGCATTCTGACGGTCAAGAAAACCGAAGAGGCAACCGCCTGACGAAGTAGGCCGATTTCGCGCTTGATTTGCTCGGGGAACTCGGTTTCCGATTTCTCAATACGCTCCTCAATGTCGCGGATTCGACGGTCGTGAGTGGGGTGAGTGCTGAAGTATTCGTCGAACTTGCCCCCTCCTCCCCCAGCGACTTCCTTCAACATCTTGAACACGTCCACCATTCCTTGCGGGTTGAAGCTCGCCTCGACGACCATGTCGTACCCGATCCGGTCGGCCTCGCTCTCGTGCCGACGGGAGAAGGGAAGGGTGAAGAGCAGTTCGTCGCTGACCGCGGCGACATTGAACAAGGTGTCGTTCGCATCGAGCAGTACAAGAAGAAGCAAGAGGCCAATCTGCCTCTTCTGCTGGTCGGCGTAGGCGCTGGCCCAGTGCTCCTTCTGAACGTGCGTCATCTCGTGCGCCAAGATGCTGATTAGCTGGTCTTCGGTCTCAATTTTCTCCAGCAAGCCTGTGAAGAAGAAGACTGGCCCGCCCGGGAGTGCGAACGCGTTGATCTCCTCGCTATCCACAACGTCGAACGTATACTGGAACGGCTTGGCCTCGCGCTCCTCTTCCGGAATGTTCATGACGAGCGTCCGGCCCAGTCGCCTCAGTTCCAGCACGCGGGGGTCGTCGTCTTCCAGGATCGTCATCTCGTCACGCAGACCCTCTGCCGCACGCTGACCCAGCTTGATCTGATCCTGGACACTGGGCTTGAATAGGTCGCCGGCCAGAGCTGAGCTGCCGGTAGCCACAGATAGGAAGACGCAAAGGGCCAACTGTTTTCCGCGCATATTACTGTTAGACGATACCTGGATCGGGTCAGTTTCCGATTCGGCCAGACGACTCGCCTAGAAACCTCGCATTTGTGCAGTGGGCAGCGCTGCGACCTTGTGGAAGACAGGACAAGAGGGTTGTATAACGGCCCGCAGGTCGTATGGCCTGAGTCCGGAGGATCATAAGGAAAATGAAGCGTAATAAGCGAACCGGTTTCACGCTCGTTGAAATCATGATCGTGGTCTTGATCATTGGTATCTTGCTCGCGATCGCAGTCCCGAATTTCATCAAGGCACGACAGAACAGTCGGCTACAGACAATCATCGCCAACTTGAAGCAGATCGAATCTGCCGAAGAGCAGTGGGCGATGGAACTCGGCAAAGTCGGCTCCGACGTGGCAGTGTCGGGAGACCTTGCACCCGTGTACATGAAGAAGTGGCCAACGGGTCCTGTGACGGGCGTCTATCTGGCCAACGCGGTCAATATTGACCCGACGTTCAACGGCAAGGATGCCGACGCGTGGCGGTCTGACCCGTCAGGTCTGTAAGACACTCTTCGACGACAAAAGTATAAAGGGTAATAGGCAGGTGACTTCGGTCACCTGCCTTCCTTTTGTTTAAGGCTTCGATAGGCAACGATCCGATGCGGCCCGGCTGGAACCCAGCCTGAAGTAGAGCGTGTGCCGTAGAATAGGCGCATGGCGGGTGGCCAGAAGGTCGGACGATTTGGAGCTTATGGCGGGCGGTACGTTCCGGAGACGCTCATCCCGGCTCTTGACGAACTGGCTGCCGAGTTCAAGAAGGCTTGGCAGGACAAGAGCTTTCGCTCCGAGTTGGACGAGTACTTGGACAAATACGTCGGCAGGCCGACTCCCGTCACAGAGGCGACGAGGCTGGGCCAAGCGTTAGGTTTCGAACTGGCGATCAAGCGCGAGGATCTCAATCACACCGGCGCGCACAAGATAAACAACGCGCTCGGTCAAATCCTGCTGGCCAGAAGGATGGGCAAGCAGCGGATTATCGCGGAGACGGGAGCGGGCCAGCACGGCGTCGCGGTAGCGACCGTCTGCGCGCTGTTCGGCCTGGAGTGCGTCGTATACATGGGCGAGGAGGACTGCCGCCGCCAGGAGCTCAACGTCTTCCGCATGAAGCTGCTAGGCGCAGAGGTCGTGCCCGTTAGCAGCGGTACGAAGACGCTGAAGGATGCGCTCAACGAGGCGTTGCGGGACTGGGTGACGAACGTCGAAGGTACGCACTACGTCATCGGTTCGGTCGCAGGCCCGCATCCGTATCCCGAGATGGTTCGGGAGTTCCAAGCCGTGATCGGGCACGAGGCGCGCGAGCAGTATGAGCGTCAGTTCGGCGGGCTCCCAGATGTCGCAATCGCATGCGTAGGCGGCGGTTCGAACGCGATTGGGTTCTTCGCTGGGTTCATGGACGACGCGGTGCGCTTGATCGGGGTCGAAGCAGCCGGAGAGGGGATAGACACCGATCGCCACGCAGCGCCGCTGGCAGCCGGCTCGCCGGGCGTCCTGCACGGATCGTACTCGTACATGATGCAGGACGAGAACGGCCAAGTGCTGCCGACGCACTCCGTGTCCGCTGGCCTCGACTATCCAGGCGTTGGGCCGGAGCACTCGTATCTCAAGGACTCTGGTCGAGTCGAGTACGTCGCTGTGACCGACGAGCAGGCGATCGCGGCGTTCGAGCAACTGTCCAAGTGTGAAGGAATCATCCCTGCGTTCGAGTCGGCGCACGCGTTCGCTGCGCTCAGCATCGACGGCTTGATCGACAATGGCTCGCGGGTGCTGGTCAACCTTTCTGGTCGCGGCGACAAAGACATGGAGTCCGCTTCGAAGATCATCGGTTTTTGAGCAGACTGCGCAGGGAATCAAAACCGGTCCCGCAACGCGTGCGCTTCTTCGGCCAAGATAGTGTTGTATGCCGTTTCGTCGTCCGGTCCGGGTCGCTGTCGTTGGTGCCACTGGCGCCGTCGGCAGGGAGTTTGCCCGCCTGCTTGAAGAGCGCGAGTGGCCGGTCGACGAGCTGTCGCTGTTCGCCAGCAAGCGGTCGGTCGGCAAGCGTCAACCGTTCAAGGGTGACGAGGTTCTTGTCAGGGAGTGCTGCAGCGGCGGATTCAAGGGCGTCGATATCGCGTTCTTTTCCGCTGGTGCAGAAGTGAGCAAGACATACGCACCTTGCGCTTTGGAGTCAGGCGCCATCGTCATCGACAACTCCAGCGCGTTCCGAATGAGGTCTGACGTTCCGCTCGTGATCCCAGAGATCAACGCCTCCGAGATCAGCGCGACAACTAGGCTGATCGCGAATCCGAACTGCACGGCGATCATCCTGTTGATGGCCATCGCCCCGCTGCGGTCTCTTGGGAAGTTCGAGCGCGTCGTGATGACGTCCTACCAGAGCGCGAGCGGGGCGGGCGCGGCGGCCATGAAGGAGCTGGAAGAGCAGTCAAGGGCCGTCCTGGAGGGGCGAGAGGCCGAGCCTTCGGTCTTTCCGCACCAGTGTGCGTTCAACGTGTTCTCGCACGACTCCCCCATCGGCGAGACGGGGATGAACGTTGAGGAAGAGAAGGTAATCGAAGAGACGCGGAAGATCCTCGGTATGCCAGACCTCAAAGTGAATGCGACTTGCGTCCGCGTGCCGGTCTTCCGTGCCCACTCCGTGTCAGTGCTCGTCGAGTTCTCCGGTGAGGCGCCCGGCATAGACGCGGCTAGAAGCGCGATCGCCGACTTCTCCGGAGTACGCCTGGTTGATGACCGAGAAAAGAACCACTTCCCGATGCCGGTCGAGGCGAGCGGCCAAAACGATGTGCTCGTCGGCAGAATCCGCCAGGACCCATCCAGCCGCAACGGTCTCTGCCTCTTCGCATCGGGCGACCAACTTCTGAAGGGTGCTGCCCTCAACGCCGTACAGATCGCCGAGTGCGCGCCGATTGTTGAAGCGCTGTCTTAGCTAGGTGAAGACTCCGACCGGGCGGATCGAAGAGAGAGGGAATACTTCATCGGTCCGCGCATTCCCCAGGCGCTTTGACAGAGCTTCTGCGAGTACGTCGCGATAGTCGGTCGTCACGCGCAGGTCGCCGGGGCCGTCTAGTTGATCTTCCTCCAGACCTGGCCAATCCGAAATGACTCGCCCGCCCGACACGCCTCCGCCGAGCGCGATCATGATGGAAGCGCGACCGTGGTCCGTGCCGTATCCGCTGTTCTCGGCAGCGCGTCGGCCGAACTCCGTCTGCACGACCACCGTGACCCTGCTCATATCGCCCGCCAAGTCTTTTCTGAAAGCCGCCAAGCTGTCGCCAAGGTCCTGCAGCTGCATCGCCAGCAGAAGCTCCTGCGCGATGTGCGTGTCCCAGCCGCCACGGTCGCTTGCGTCAAGGCTTGCGATCTCAAGCCCGACCTCCTTTCGCACTAGAATCGCGATCTGCTTCAGGCCGTTGCCGAGCGAGGACTCGGGGTAGACGGCTCCGTTCTCGGGACTGTACGACTCCATGTCGATCGAGCCGAGCTTTTTCAAGACTTGCAACGTATCCCGTCCGGCACCTGCGAACGCGTCGTCGCCGTCTTGATACAGATCTGCCAGAGCATCTGCCGCATCCCGCCGTTGATCGGGATTGCCCGCAAGCTGGAACTCGTCGAGCGACCGAATGGCGATCGCCTGTGTTGCGCCTCGCAGCGACTCAGGAACGGTGCGAGACAGCGCGACGGCTCGCATCGGGCTCCCCCGCGACGGTGTCGTCGCAAGGTGTCGGGCTAGCCATCCGCTCGACTGCGGCGCGCGCCGGTTCGCCGCTCCGCGCTCCATCGTCGCCATCGCCTCAAAATGGGAGCGCGATTGATCGCCGGAACCGACGGCGTGAATGAACGCAAGCTCGCCCTCGTCGAAGAGAGGATGCAGGGCAGAAAGAGAAGGGTGCAGACCGAAGAACCCGTCCAGGTCTCGCAGCGCGCCCGCTCCACCGCCCGGCTTTTTGATAGCAAGCGTAGGGCGAAGTTTGTAATAGGCGTCTTCCGTGTACGGCGCAACGATGTTCAGCCCGTCTGCGCCACCACGCAAGAACACCACGACAAGTACGTTGCCGTTTTCTCCGAACGTCGCCTGTGCAAGCGCCGTCTTTCGTGCCGCCCACCACGCGACTCCTGCTATGCCTGCGGTCAGTGCGGCCCTGCGCGTCATCTGTTTTTGCATGGCCTCGGCGTAGCCGTCGCATGCTGACTCGTGTTTGCTCATCGCCATTGAAACTCCGGTGAACATAAGCAGAGCGCAGCGATCTGCGCCCAGTCGTCACTGGTTGACGGATTTTGCACTGTGTGCTGCTGAAGCGTCGCCATGAGAGAGCCTGCTTTTTGGCTGTCATGCGACAATCCGAACACAGCGGCGATCCACTCGTTCCTGCTCGATGCCCCGTAACGCTTTGCGAGGCCGGACAAATCAACGCTGACGCCCCCGATGCGGTTCGACGTCAGGGCGAACGCGAAGTTCCACCTAGCCAGCATGCTGCCGCCCCACGCGTCTGCGTCGAGAGGGTATCCATCCGGCATCGGCCAGAGGTGCAGCGGCTGCCCCATCTTGTCCAAATGGCCCAGGATCGGTGCAAACTTTGGCCAGAGGGAAAACCCAGAATCTGTCGCCCGCAGTGCGGACACGACGTAGTCGAACGGCCTCTTGGGCGCTGGCGGACCGTCCAGCAGAGCCGGCGACGAAAGCACGGTCTTCACCATTGCTGAGATGTCGCCGAGCTGATCGCCCCAATACGCATCCTCGACTGCGACCTCGAGGGCTACGTCCTCGCGGCCGAGGAAGAACTTCACGAGCTTCCGCGCCAGGTGCCTTGCAGTGGCCGGGTGTCGGGCCAAGATATCGAGCACGCGTTCGCCGTCTTTGACCCCTCCTCCCGCTGGAATCACCTCGCCGAGCACGAGCTTTTCTTCGCTGTCATGAAGCTGCGGATAAAACCGGAACGAGCCCTTCTCCCTCAAAAACCTGCGCTCTTCCGTCCAGCCCGTGAAGCATCGCGCGACCTCCATCACGTCCTTCTGCGAATACCCAGCGTCCACGCCAAGCGTGTGCAGCTCCAAAAGCTCCCGTGCGTAGTTCTCGTTCGGATTGCCCCTGTGGCTCGCCTGCTGGTCTAAGTAAAGAAGCATCGCCGTACTCTTGGCGCTCGCGTGCAGCATCTTCGGGAACGAGCCGAGCGCATTGGCCTGGATTACGTTCCTGTACGCGCTCGGAAGTCGGTAAGCGGACAACCCCTTCTTCGCGTAAATGTTGAAGTGATTGCTCCAGAAGTCGATCATGCGCTCGCGGACCTGCCACGGTGAGAGCGCAGCGCTCAGCAGTGCGGCCTGCTGTAGCTGACCTATGATGTCGTCCTCCTTCCAATCTCTCAGCTCCCAGGCCGAAAACCGGAAGATATCCAGCCGCGAAAGACGGTGCAAGAGATCGAACGGCTCGTGACCGTCCGGCCTTAGCTGACTGGCGATCCATCCGTCTGCGCCGAGTTCGCGAACGTCTTGCGTTTCTCCAGGCCGAGCGCCGAAACCGGCGCGCGCAATCAACCGCGTTGCCGGGTCGGTCAGAGAGGTTGGCGGAGGTACCGTCTTTTTCTGAGACGCGAGATTGCCACAACCCGACAGCACCCCGGCTCCAGCAAGCACCGCGAACGCCTCTCGGCGTGTGAACGTCACGGGGTCTCCAGCGTAGGTGGCGCGGGGGCCTCGATCGCGATTCTCCTGCTGACGATCCCAAGGCATCCAGCGCCGAACGACGCGATCAACACGTACGGCACCATCAGCAGCCAGCCGAACAGCGGCATTAACTGCGCCAAAACCAGCAGCCCAGCCCCTCGCGCGATCGCATCGTATTCGCTGGTCGCGCCGCCGTGCTCCTCGATGCGCCGAGCGGCAAACCGCGCGAAGCCGCCAGCGCCGAAAACGATCACTCCGATCTCAGCGATGAAGATCGTAACTCCGAGCGGCGGAGCTGGCCCAATCAGCAAAGCCCCGACGAAAGTCACGGGTGCGAAGAACAGCAAGCCCAGCAAAAAGGTCTTGAACGGGTGATGTTCGAACCGCTTCGACATCATGAGAGCTCGATCAGGGAAGAAAATCGCGGACAAGGTCATTCCTGCCCATAGCGCGCCCGCGCTGCCCAGGATCAGACTCATCAACGCAAAGATATCTCCGAATGTCATAGTTATCCTCCTCCACGTCCATGATAAGGGACATTTTCACAACCGGAAAGATGCGGCAAAAAAGGCCCATGACCTTCGGCTAGGCCGTAGCCTGGCTCGGATTCGTATGGGAGTGTGCGGGCCGTCATCCTGAGCCTGTCGAAGGATCGCGCTTTTCATCGCGTCGGCTTGGCGACGCGTACCCTGGCCGGCATGCGTGACGTGAGGGAGTTTGAGAAATGGCGCCCGGACGTTCGTCGTCCTGAGCTCAGGATGACCCGCTCGACCTCCCGATCCGACAGTCCCTCTCCCGCTCTACTCATTATCGTTCGCTGAGTACCTGCGTGAGTGGGAGAGGTTAGGTGAGGGCATTGCCGAGGTGCGGAACTGACCGAGATTACAACCGCCCGCCACGAAACACGTTGTTCTCCACGTCCTCGAACTCGAACCGAGGCGTCGTGCCCGGACCGAAGTTCGCCTCGACCAATGGCTGAATGATCTGCTCGGTCATCACCACGTCCGCCAGCTCTCGCCGCAGAGCAGCGATCTGCAATAGCAACACCTGCAAGTGAACTTTTCCAAGAGCCAACGACCCGACCCGGCGCCCCTCGTCCGTCGTCAAAGTCTGGCCGAGCACGGCCCGCGCCATTTCGCGGTTGTGAAACTCGATCGCCTCTTGAAAGCCGCTTGACGGCTCCTTATTGCCGCCGAGGGTCGTGATGCTGATCTCGCTCGGGTACACGATGGCCGTGTTGTCCTGCAAGTCCTGCAGCGCCTTCAGGATCGCGCTCCGCTCGTCCGCCGGGATGCCCCGCTCGTACTGCCCGAGCACCGTCGGCATGGCGAACTTCTCGAGGTGCAGCTGCCACGCCTTCAGCAGCGTCTGCTTCGTAGACCAGTGCTCGTGCGCGGCGTCGAGATCGCTGCGGCCCTTCGGCTGCGCGTAGTCCTTCCGGTTGACGTAGATCACAAACTTGGACGTCGGCAGGCTGCGCTCCTCGATGCCCGGAATCTGAAGCTTCAAGTTCTGGATTCGGCCAAACTCGTCGATGTCGAGCCCGAAGTAAGACGGGTTCTTCGCGCGCACGGCGCGTATCTTCAGCTTTCCGCCATCCACCAAGTACACGATCTCCTGCACGGACCAACCCTTGGAGAACGCATCCATCGCCTGCAGCAGGATCGTGTTCGGCGAGCCGTCCATCTGATCGAAAACGTCCGCAACGAACTCCGCCTTCTCTCGATCTGCCGGGGAGTCGCTAGCTGGCTCTATCGACCAAGGCGCCGCCAGCACAGCGAGCTTCTTGATCGTGAGTGCCGTCTGTATCATGCTGTCGCCCTCCATCTGCGAATACGTGCTGTCCGGCAGACGGCCAGGGTTGTGCCCTGCAAACTCCAGTCCTCGCCGCTCGTAAACAGTCAGTTGCGGCGTGATCTCTTTCGATCTCTTCTTCTTGCGTTGAAATAGTTTCATTCTTGGTTTCTCAATGTGTCCTCGCTGAACTTCCTCGCCGACCCCATGCCGATTCCCGGCGTGTACTCACGCGGAAGCTGTCGCGCCGCCAGCGCGAGCGCGATCACCATGTCGTCGTGGAAGCCGCTGCCTGCGCCGAGCTTCGTGTGTCCGCTTTGGCCCTGTCGCGCTTCGAAGTGCTCTAGCTCCTTGAGCAGCTGCGTGTCGGGCAGCATCTTGATCGAGCCCTTGTCGAACAGCCACGCGAGGTTGTCGATCAGCTCGTTCTTCGACCTGGCGGTGAAGACCAACCCTTCGATCCGAGACCGTTCATGCTCTGACTTCAGCATCTCCAGCACCGGGTCGCCGATGCCCGTCGCGTCGCAAAGAACGCTCGCGCTTTCGTACGGTCTTATGATCTCGGCAACGCGCCGCACGGCTTCTGACCATGTCGTTCCGTGAAAACGCCAGATGCCGTCGAGCCGACAGAGCGACCTTGTTCCGCGTAGAACCGCCACCGCCGTGTAGTCCGCGTACCGCGCCCAGTCGACGCCGATGTACGCCTGCTCGGACTTGATCTCCGGCAGCTCGGCGACAACCGCGTTCTCGATCGCCGCGCTGGCGAACACCTGCCCCTGGCTGTCCAAGAACTGCGCTTCGTACTCGACTGAATACGCGCGCTCGCTGATCAGCTCGCGCTGAACCCGCAGGAAGTTCTTCGAGACGTACGGCGACTCGGACGACGGCGCACGACGGCTCCAGACCCCGTGCTCGCGGCGTTCGCCCATCTTGAAGAACCGCCAGAAGTGGTTCTTCCCGCGCGGCGTGCTGATCATCGTCAGCGTGCCGTTGGTCGTTGCGAGCATTGGCATGGCGACCTCTGTCACCAGCTCTTCAGGAACGTACGCGGCTTCGTCGACGATGATGTCCGTCGCCTCGTTCCCTCGCAGCGCCCGACCGATGTGGCCCGAACGCGCCATCACGACGTGCCTGCCGAGCCGCATATGCGGATACGGCGTGCGCCGAACTTTGAAATCAACGATGCGCTGCTCGTGCCTCGCCAGTTCGTCGATCAGGTCGAGCGTTCTGTCGAACAGCAGCCGCGCCTGATCCAGCGTCGGCGCCAGGATCAGATGCCGCGCGGGGTGATCCCGAAACAGGCTCGCCAGAATCTGCACCGCGCAGGCGTCTGTCTTGCCCCACCGACGCCCGCACGCCAGCACCTTGTTGCGCGCCGGATTCAGAAGAAACTCACGCTGCCCCGGGTGCGGATGCCACACCGGTTCCAACCGCGCAAGAAATGCCTCCACGATTCATCGGATCAGCCGACTGCGATTGTCAACTACTTGGAACCCGGTGTCGTCGTTCCAAGCCCAGGGTAAAACAAGGATATGCGAAAGTGGTTAGCCGTCCTGCTGGTCGTACCACTTCTTGGGTGCGGTCACAAGGGTGACTCAGCGGGAGTGTCCAAGACCGTTGCTGAGGAAGTCGCAGAGGCGAGGGAACTCATCGACGACGTGATCGTTACGTTTGGCTACGAGAATGCTGTCGGCAAAACCGGTGAGGAAATCGATCATGAAGAGCAGCTAATCGAGGACATCGATGAGTCGCTGGGCAGTTGGAACTTCGATTTTGATGAGAGGGCGATGTTGTCGCGGCTTTCCACGGCCTTCGGACGCGTGTGGGCAGCCGAGGAGCAATACGAAGACTTCCAGAACGAGTTCGAGGACGATTTCTTTTCCGACTCTATGAACTACGTCTTTCGCACCAGTTTAATGTTTGCTTTTGAGAGCTATTTAGAGGAGTTCGAAGGTGATTCGCATCAAGAGATCGTCGATCTCCGAGAGTCAGGGCATGACCTTGAAGCAGGCGAGCACTACCGCCATATGGCGCAGACCGAGATTCGGGTCAGCGAGATATTTCTGAAAATCTTGGAAGATCGTCGCACTGACTTGATTGGCGACAAGGAAGATGGACTGTTCACAACAAGGGATCTTCAGTATCTCAATCGACACTATGAGTTGATCGCAATGATGGCGCCTGACTTCATCGAGATTTTGGATGAACTGGACGAACTGACAGAAGCTCAAAATGCCTGGCAGTAGCCATTAATACCTCAGGTCGGCCTCACCACACCAATTGGCCGACGACAAGCCACGTCCGGAGGCTCCCCTCCCCAGCCTTCGCCGTGCAACAAAGCCTCAGGACGTGGGCAGAGATGACCAAGAATCGCCAGCCAACCCGTCCTGAGGCATGGAGGGTAGAACTCGGTCATGTCGCTGCTCATGATCCCGCTTCTTATCGGCTTGGTTCTGCTTTCGATTTCACTTTACATACAGAGCACCGTGACCCTGCGTATGCTCAAGATCTTCGATCTGGCTGACGAGTTCAGGCAGCCCAGGATACTGAAGCTGTCAGCGATCGCTAGGGCGCTAGCTCTCGTGGCGATGGTCCTGCTTTGTCTTGTAATGCCCGTCACCATTCTTTTCCCTGGCTAGGCATGGTACGACGCCCCATCCACGCCGCAATTTCGTGTACCATAGGACTTCGAGGATATATAGGACGAGGAACCATGTTGACCACAATTCTGACTCTCATCGCATTCAATAGCATCGTACAAGATCCGGTCGATGCTTGGGAAAAGAGGCTGACGAACAACAAAGCATACGACGGCTCACCTGTCTTCAGTCGCGATGGGTCGAAGATTGCGTTCGTATCCAACCGTGACGGCAGCAACGAAATCTACGTCATGAACGCCGACGGAACTGCTCAAACTCGGCTGACGGAAAACGAGGACTACGATGGGTCGCCAGCTTTCAGCCCCGACGGTTCGAAGATCGCGTTCGAGTCCGGCCGCGACGGCAACTGGGAGGTCTACGTCATGAACGCTGATGGATCCGCTCAAACACGGCTGACGGACAGCGAGGACTACGATGGATCCCCCGCGTTCAGCCCCGACAGTTCCAAAATCGCGTTCGTGTCCCGCCGAGACGGCAACAACGAAGTCTACGTTATGAATGCCGATGGAACCGGTCAAACACGGCTGACGGACAACGCGGTTTTCGATGGAGCGCCGACGTTCAGCCCGGACGGCACGAAGATCGCCTATGTCTCGCTATACGGCGGCAGCTACGTGCTCTACGACATGAACGCAGACGGCACAACGGCGAAGCCATTGACACCGGATCGGCCAATTCTCGACGTGCCGACGTTCAGTTCGAACTGGTCCAAGATTGCTTATGCATCTTCTGCAGAAACATCATGGAGAGATCTCGAGATATACATAATGAACGCGGACGGCTCAGGTGTGACCAGATTGAGGGATCATCAAGCCGAGGATAGCAATCCTGCCCTTAGCCTTGATGGGTCTATGATCGTGTTTCAAACTGACCGCGACGGCAACGACGAGATTTACCTCATGAATGCGATCCAAGAGGCCTGGACCATCGATCACGTGGCAAAAGCGGTTGTCTCGACTGAGAAGCAGGTCTACGCCGTCGGCGAGGACATTACGTTCGGCCTTCGTATCCTCAACACTTCCCGAGGCAGTTTCAGCATTGATTCGTCACTCGTCAGAACTTGGAACTTCACTCTCGGCGTCTATGATTCAGACGGCAATTTCGTAAAGTATGAGGGATGGAATAGAACACTGCACAGGGCTCCAGCAGATTCTCCAAGTGACTTCGTTATGCTAGACAGCGGCCAGTACTTTGGCGTTTCCCGCGCTTTTTCGATTCGACTCCGCAAACCCGGGACCTATCGGATAGAGGTCACCGTTATGCAGGGTAGGCACGCAGAAGAAGCTGAGAAGTTCGGCATCCTCGGCTATTTCGATTGGAAAGTAAAGGCTGAACCGATCTATATTACGGTTTCTGCTTCAGCCAAACAATAGACTACGCGGTGCTAATTCGTTGTCATGCCTCAGGACGGGCTCACCACACAGATTGGCCGACGACAAGCCACGTCCGGAGGCTCGGTTCCCCGCCCATTTCCGTGCGACAAAGCCTCAGGACGTGGGCAGAGATGACCAAGAATCGCCAGCCAACCCGTCCTGAGGCATGCAAGTAGTTGGAGCGCGGAGTGCGTTACGGAGAAATTCCGTCTTGTGACGCAATCCGCGATACAATGGGATCATGGATAAGAAGATAGGGGCTTGGTGCGGAGTAGTGGCACTTGCTCTTTGTGTCGGCTGTTCGCGTGAGAAAGTTGTCTGGACGCCAGCGGATCCAGATTGGCTGGATCAGTCGGAGGTCGTATCCGAAGTATCAGTCACTTTCTTCGAGTCCAGCCAGGGCGCAGAATTAGCCGTGTACGATCTGCCACCTGGCGAGTCTGATGAAGATGATGCGCTAGATCGGCTCATGCGCTGGGCTGAATATCATGGAGTCGCAACGGTGTCTAGCGACGGAACCTGGAACATCGCGTTTGATGTGGAAAGGCGAAAGATAGTTGGATTTCATGGCGATGAGCAGATTGTGTGGTTTCATGCCAATTTGCCGTCAGACGATTGGCGAAGCGAATTGCGCGATGCACCGTTGCCAGAAATCAAAGCAGCAATTGAGCTAAGTCGATCATTGGCGGCGCATGCTGATCCATTACGATTGATACACTTGGACGAGGACGCTGTTGCACCTCTCGGCACCGATTGGTATACGTTCGGAGAAGTACTCGGCGGCCCGCCAGGAATGTACACCGGCAGCGTCATTGATGCCAGCGACCGAACACTATACGATTTTGCGAGTTATCAGAAGGATGACGTTGACAGTGTGTTGTCCCGTCGTGAATTGGAGCAAGTTGGCGACTGGTTTGGCGACGTTAGAATGCTTAAGAGAACGTCGACAGGTGAGATCGCGGGAATCTTGCACAAAACAGAATCCGCTTTCTGGTCGATTGTCAGCAAGACCTCAGGAGAGGAATTTACAGATGCTCAGATAGAACGCATCAGCTCATTTGCATTACTCGTCTTCGGTTCGGAGGTAGATCAAGGCCGAGGAGAGGAGACGGAGCCCGTATCGCAAGGGACGCAATAGACAAGACGTCTTCGCTAATCGACAGGCGCGAGTCTACTTGCCAGCAGAATTAAATCTGGCAACAACCGACGAGCATCGCCGGAGACGCAGTACGAAACCGTCGGCGGGTAAGTGTCTTCGACAGAACGCTCTACCAAACCACCCGCCGAAAGCCCCTTGAGCGCTTGAGTCAAAACGCGATCCGTAACACCAGGGCACAACGAACGGATTTCACCAAACCGCAACTCGCGGTGAGACAACGCGAACACGATCGGCATGGACCACTTTGAAAGCGCGACCTCGCAGGCAGAAAGGGAAGTCAGCGCTGACCAAAGTTCGCGGCAGCATTCACCAACGGCCAAACCTCGCCCGGTCAAGATGTACTCCGGGCGCATCGGGTGACCGTACCCAGGGTTCTTCATCACCCACCCCGCCTCGATCAGAGAGTCAATAGTCTGCCGCATCGACCCCACAGAGGCTCCCAACTCGCGGTGCAGCGTAACGAACTTCGCACCCCGCAATCGAGACAGCAGCGCCAACGCGGGCATCGCCCAACGCCGGTGAAACAAGTCCCGCAACAAAACAGACTTCTTCATGCCTCAGGACGCGCATATAGCGCGGGTTCGCTTGCGACAAGTTACGTCCTCAGGCTCTGAATCCCTGTCGCAGCTGTGGGACAAAGCCTCAGGACGTGGGCAGAGGTGACCGAGATTCGGTAGCCGGCCCGTCCTGAGGCATGGAATTGGAGCAGATTTAGTCATCTAGTATTGACAGTTACTATACTTTATGTATATTATCCCGACGAGGACGAAGATCCTTAGGTGAAAACAATGCCGAATTTTGAATTTGAAGGCGGTATGACAGCCGCTTATGAAGTGAGCGACGTCAGCAAGAGCATCGCTTGGTACCAGGACGTGATGGGATTCACGCTGCAGTACCACCTGGAAGAGATGGGCTGGTGCGAGATGGCGTCGAGCGTCCCGAGGGTCAACGTCGGCCTCTCACAGGTTGAAAAGCCCAAGGTCGAGGGCGGTCCGACCCTGACCTGGGGCGTGAAGGACATCGACGCAGCAAGGTCGGAATTGGAGTCGAAAGGGGTCAAATTCGACGGCGAGACCACGGAAATCCCGGACATGGTCAAGCTCGCCACCTTCTTTGACCCTGACGGAAACCACCTGATGCTGTACCAGGACCTTTCCAAATAATGCTCGCTAGCGGGCCCGGATGTACTGTTTTAGCCAGGCCGCGCCGAGTATCATTTGGAGTCGGTCAAGCACCGGCAACGGAGAACGAACCATGGCCAGAGTCTGTCAAGTCAGCGGAAAGAAAGGCAATCACGCCAAGCACATACGGCACCGCCACTCGGGGCCGTGGAAGTTCCGCGCGCCCAAGCGGAACCGAATCCAGGGTGTGAACCTGCAGAAGGTCACGATCAAGACGAAGAGCGGCAAGGTCCGGCTAGTCGTCGCCGCATCGGTGCTCAAGAGCGAGAAGTTCGCCATGGTCGTCGCCGGCCTGAAACCGATTCCGAAGGAGTGGCTCAAGAAGCCGACCTACAACCTTAGGTAGCGACGAAGAAGGCTTTGGAACGCCGGATGCATCTTGGATGCGTCCGGTTTTTTCGTGACTTTCATCCCTCCACACTCGCAGTGTGGAGGGTTCTAATTGTGCCACTGTTGTTTCGATGTTCGTGCGGAACAGCGGTGCGTTCGAGAGAGCATTCCGCAGATACGGAAGCAACTTACGAGCGCGCGGGATGAATCCCG
The DNA here is from genome assembly GCA_022563855.1 of Armatimonadota bacterium. Classification (NCBI taxonomy): domain Bacteria; kingdom Bacillati; phylum Armatimonadota; species Armatimonadota bacterium. Next base: position 320,790 of record JADFMN010000001.1, on the reverse strand, counting down.
CTGAGCGAAAGCGGCGATGAATCGCCGCACTCCAAAGTGGATTAAACGCTCGTCACTTCGACCGTCTTGCCCGGGTACGCGACAAGCGCCGCCTCCAGACAGTCCATCGCATCGCTCAAATCGTCGGTGTTCAGCACATAGGCGATGCGCACTTCGTCTTTGCCGAGGCCGGGAGTGGCATAGAACCCCGACGCGGGCGCGAACATGATCGTCGTGCCGTTGTGATCGAACTCCGCCAGCAGCCATTCGCAGAACTTGTCGGCGTCGTCGACGGGCAGGCGCACCGTGGCGTAAAACGCACCGCTGATCTCGGGACACAGAACCCCCGGCATGGCGTTCAGCCTGCTGACGAGCAGGTCGCGCCGCTTCATGTACTCGTCGCGCACGTTGTCGAGATACGACTGCGGCGTGTCGAGCGCGCCGATCATCCCGATCTGCTCGAGCGTCGGAGGCGAGAGCCGCGCCTGAGCATATTTCAACGCTGTGTAGTTCACCTCTTCGTTCCGCGACACGAGAAATCCCACGCGCGCGCCGCAGAGCGAGTACATCTTCGACGCGGAGTCGATCATGATCGCGTGCTGGTCCAAGCCTTCCATCTCGAGGACTGACCGAATCTTCTTGCCGGTAAAGTTGAACTCCCGGTACACCTCGTCAGCGATGATGAACAGGTCGTGTTCGATTACGAGCTCTCGCAGGCCGTCGAGCTGCTCATTGGAGTAAACCGCGCCTGTCGGGTTGCCGGGGTTGCAGACCAAGATCGCCTTCGTCTTCGGTGTGATCTTCCGCGCGAACTCCTCGATCGACGGCAGGGCGAAGTTGTCTTCTATCCGCGTCGTGATCGGAACGACCTTGACGTTGGCGATCGCAGCGAAGCCGAGGTAGTTCGCGTACATCGGCTCGGGGATGATGACCTCCTCCCCCACACCCATGCACGCGAGCATTGCGAATACCAGCGCCTCAGAGCCCGCCGTCGTCACCAGCACCTGATCGGCTGTCACGTCGATCCCCATGCCGCGATACCTGGCCGCCAGCTTCTTGCGCAGCTCCGGCAGACCAGGCGACGGGCTGTAGGCGAGCACGGTCAGGCTCGGGTCGCGCACTGCCTTCCAAAACGTCTCCGGCGAGTCGATGTCCGGCTGGCCGATGTTCAGGCCGTAGATCTTCAGACCCTTGGCGGCAGCCTTCGCCGCGAACGGCGCAAGCTTGCGGATCGGCGATTCCGGGGCGTCCTGCCCTCGCTGGGATACGTTCGGCATATTCGTATCTCCTATGATACTAAACGAGTTCGGTTGAACTTGGGATTGGGGGCTGCAAGTACCGAAAGGCCTGATCTGTTTTGTCTCAAACTTGGCACCTGAGGATAGCCTCTTGGTAAGATTCTCGTATGTTCATCGCCGTCGCAATCATGGCGTGTTCGATCGCATCGCCCCAGGACAAGGTCGAGTTCAAAATGGGCGACGGAGAGGTCGATGTGCTAATTGGCGGCGACCCGTTCGCGACGGTGCACTATGCAGACAGGTCTCGGCCTTACGTGTATCCGGTCTATGGGCCGACGGGCGCGCAGATGCTGCGCAACTATCCGTTCATCGAGGGAGTCGAAGGCGAGTCGTCAGACCACCCGCACCACACTGGCGTTTGGTTCGCGCACGGTGACATGAATGGCGTCGACATGTGGCATCAGAAGGGATCGATGACGGTCAGGGCGAAACCGCAACTAACCGGTCCGTCGATAACGCTGGTTCTGAACATGCGCGATTCGGAGGGCGTCATATTCGGTCAATGCACCCAGAGGCTGACCTTCGGGACAAGCGGCGAGTCGGCGCGTTTCATCGACTACGACATCTTGCTTGCCCCGATTGCGGGCGGAAGCCTGGTATTCGGCGACACGAAAGAGGGGATGATGGGAGTCCGCACACATCCAAACCTTCGTCTGGATCGACCGGGGGGTAACGTGCTGAACAGCGAAGGTGTCAGCGGACCGCAAGTGTGGGGCAGGCGCGCCGCATGGATCGACTATTGGGGCACGATCGACGGTGAAGTAGTCGGCATAGCGATGTTCGACCACCCGAAGAATCCGCGACATCCGACCTGGTGGCATGCGCGCGAATACGGCCTCTTCGCGGCGAACCCGTTCGGTGTCTTTGAGTTTGAAGACAAACCTCCAGGCACTGGAGACATGCAACTGGGAGTCGATGAGAAAGTCCGCTTTAGGTACCGCTTGCTGTTCCATACTGGGACGGCGAAGTCGGCTGTGATCGACGAGCAATATAGGACATGGGCAGATGGCGAAAAAGATTAACATGACGACAAGGCGCGAACTGCTGAAGACAGGGCTCTATGCGGCTGGCGCTGTCGCGCTTGGCCCGTACACGCGCATCCTCGGTTCGAACGACGATGTCAGGATTGCAGTCATCGGCTTTCGCGGTCGTGGCGGCGGACTGATGAGTTCGTTCGAGGGGATCGATGGCGTAAAAGTCGTGGCCCTGTGCGACGTAGACCAGGGCGTGTTGGACCGCGAGGCCGCCAAGCGTCCCGGCGTCTTCGCTACGAGGGACCTGCGAGAAATCATGGACCGACAGGATGTAGACGCCGTCGTGTGCGCGGCGCCGAACCACTGGCACTCGCTGGTTACAGTCTGGGCCTGCCAAGCGGGCAAGGACGTCTACATCGAAAAGCCGGTCAGCCACAGCATATGGGAGGGGCGAAAGATGGTCGAAGCGGCAAGGAAGTACGACCGCGTCGTCGCCGCGGGTTTTCAAAACCGATCAGACGCCGGGCTCGTTCCGTTCATGCAGTACCTCCACGCTGGCAACATCGGAAAGGTGACGGCTGTGAGGGGACTTTGCTACCGCAGCCGTGGGGGGATCGGCCTCAGGCAGACGCCATTGACTCCACCTGAAAACGTCGACTACGACCTGTGGCTCGGCCCGGCTGCGGACTTGCCGATGATGCGAAACCAGTTCCACTACGACTGGCACTGGATATGGAACACCGGCAACGGCGACGTCGGCAACCAGGGTCCGCACGAGCTCGACCTGATGAGATGGGCGCTCAACGATCCTGCTCACCCGCGCTCCGTTCGCTCGCTCGGGGGCAGGTTCGTTTGGGGCGACGCTGGCGAGACCCCGAACACGTTGATCACGAAGTTCGATTTCGATGGAGTTCCTGGGATATTCGAGGTTAATGACATACCGAACGGCCGCAACTCGCAGAACTATCGAGGGGTCGGCGTCGGGGTGATCATCACGTGCGAAGGCGGCGAGTTCCGAGGGGGGCGAGGCGGCGGCAAAGTCTACGATCGCGATGGCCGGCTGATCAAGGACTTCCCGGGAGACTCCGGCGGGCGGCACCAGGCGAACTTCATCGATGCCGTGCGGTCGAGGGACTCTGGAATCCTAACGAGCGAGATCGAGAATGGTCACGCGTCGACCGTGCTCGCACACCTGGCGAACATTTCATACAGGGCCGGGTCGCTCGCGCAATCTTCCAGCGTCAAGCAGATCGGTCGCGAGGACGGGGCGATCGCAGATGCAATCGTGCGATATGAGGAGAGACTCAGCGACAACGGCGTCGACCTTGGAGATACCCCGTGGAGGCTCGGGCCAAAGCTGACGTTCGACGGAGGTTCCGAGCGGTTCGTCGGCCGTATGAGTTCCGCAGGAAACTGGATGATCAAGAGGAACTATCGCAAGCCGTTCGTCGTGCCCGACAAGGTCTAAACTGATCTCTATGCCCGTCTCCTACGATGACGTCTGCGCCGCCGCCCGCGTGCTAGACGGCGTTGCGAACAAGACGCCGGTGCTCACTTCTCGTACGTTCAATGACATGACGGGGTGTGAGGCGTTCTTCAAGGCCGAGAACTTCCAGCGGGTCGGCGCTTTCAAGTTTCGCGGCGCGTACAACGCTATCTCTCGTTTGACATCAGACCAAAAAGAGGCGGGGGTGCTGACGTTCTCTTCCGGCAACCACGGCGCGGCGTGCGCTCTGGCTGGCAAACTGCTCGGAGCGGCGGTCGTCGTCGTGATGAACCACGACGCGCCGCAGATCAAGAAGGACGCGGTGGCGGGCTACGGCGCGGAGGTCGTGCTGTACGAACGGAACGAGCAGGTCAGGGAAGAGCTCGGCATGAAGATCGCCGAGGAGCGCGGCTTGACGGTCGTGCCGCCGTACGACCATCCGGACATCATCGCCGGACAAGGCACGGCAGGGAAGGAGCTGTTCGACGAAGTTCCGGACTTGGACGTGCTGATCGTCGGGTGCGGCGGGGGCGGTCTGGTCTCCGGCTGCTCGATCGCGGCGCACGCCCTCCGGCCCGGCGTGTCGGTGCTCGCCGTCGAGCCCGCCGCTCGCAACTCGGCGCGGCGCTCACTCTCAGCCGGAGAGTTGCACAGGTCGGAGATACCCGACACGATCGCCGACGGGGCAAAAACACCCTCAATCGGCCACCTGAATCTCGAGATCATGATGAAGAACGTCGAGGACGTGCTTGCGGTGAGCGACGAAGAGCTGTTGACGGCAACGAAGTTTTTCTGGGAGCGAATGAAAATTGTAGTCGAACCAACCGGCGCGCTCGCCGCTGCGGCCGTGATGTCCGGCAAGATCGACGTAACAGGCAAGCGCGTCGGACTGCTGATAACCGGCGGCAACGCGGACATCATAGAATTGACTAAAATGATCTATTAGGATAGTGCGATGCGAATCGTGACCTTGCCATTCGGCTTATCGTCGGAGGAGCTGGCGAAACTCCAACTGCCTCTCATCAGAGGGCAGTTTAAGAGTCTCTTGATCAGGTTTATCACATTGACCGCAGTATTCGCTGTCTTTATCGCGTTGTTTGAGTTATTTGTCAATAACACGGCAATGCAGGAATCCTGGAAGAGCTGGGCACGTGTGATCCTGTGGCTTCTCTTTGTGCTCTCATTCCTTGGGGCAGTCGTCTGCCTGTACCCAATGTATGGGTTGAAGCGAAGTTTGCGAGACGTCGGAATGTTGCCGACAGGCGACCTTGCAGTAATCGAGATAGACGACCAGTTCTGGAGAGTTCGTTCTAACTCAGGCATCGAGCACGCGACACCGACAGACTTGCTTTTCCGGCTGCCCGGGGATGATCCTACCGTCGTAGTGCTAGGCAACGGTTCCCAACTGTCTACGATTCCACGTCGAGCTTTTGCAACGCAATACGAGTGGCTAGTCTATAAAGACTGGGTGAGTTTGTTGCCTGTGTCCAAGAACCTCGCCAACCCCCGTCCGCCAATTCTCAGTCCCCCGAAGATCCAGTAGATGCTTGATTGCTGTGCCTATCCAAATCGTAGCCGCTCACGGCGGCTATCACTTCGCAGCTGATTCAGGTAGCTCCGAATTCGGTGCGTTGTGCGGCGCGCTCGCGCCAGCGGATCAGCAGCAGGGCCGCCATAAGCACAAACGCTGCGGTAACGGAGGCTGTCCGGACGGTGCCGCCGATGAACGTGATCGTTTTCAGCTGCCGAGGGTAGATTCCGTGATCGTCCAAATACGCTTTGTCAACTAGGATTGACCCCTGAGGCCCTGCTCCCTCGATGATCGCCTCAGCCGGAACCTCGATGACCAGCCGTTGCGGGGATCCGATCAGCTCGCCGGGCTCGCCGAACAGCGCTGCCTCTTCGGTGACCTCAACGAGCTGCACGAGTTGCGCCTTGCCTTCGTAGTGCCGGATCACCGGATACGTGACGATCGCCGCAACAACCGCAAGAAGGAAGCTGATTCTAAGAATAAGCATGAGTGTTTTCATGATGCCTCTAGTGGGGAGGTCGGTCGGGGTGCCGTCGTTGGCACCCCGAAAATGTGAGTCGTTGTTAGCCTGTCTGTGAGTAGGTCGTCACGGAGATCGTGACCTCGTCGTTGACCTTCGCGGCGGCCATCTTCGGAATCATTACGCCGTAATCGCTTAGCTTGATCTTGAACTTGACCTTGAGCTGCAAGACGTCGCCCTTGAAGCCGGCCTTTCTGGACGCCTCGCTTTCATTGCGATCCTTGATCGTCGTGCGAACGGTGATCGTCTTGGTGACGCCGTGCATCGTGAACTTGCCCGTTACGTCCCAATCGTTTCCCTTGACATGCTTGCTCTTGGTCGCTACGAACGTAATGCTCTTGAACTTTTCGGCGTTCATCCACATAGGTCCGCGCATGTGCTCGTTGCGCATGTCGATGCCTGTCTTGATGGAGGCGACGTCGACGATGATCTTTCCTGTCATCGTTCTCTTCGCCTTGTCGAACTTCACCGTTCCAGATACCTTGTGGGTGGTCCCCGTAAAGGTCTCGAAGTCTGTGACGCTTTCAATCGTGGCGATCTGTTGCGACGGCGGGCCAGCGCCGACCTTGTACGTCTTTTCTGCTGCCAGGCCAGTGATCGATGCGGCGACTAGCGCCACGAGTGGGAGGATTCTGTAGCTGTTCATTTTGTGGTCTCCGATGGTGTTTCACGACTGAAAAGCAACAGCGTGAGTTAAGGTTCCCATACATGGGCCATTGAGATCAGGATCGAACGGTTCGTCAGCGTGGAACGGAGCGCGGACTCTTAGTCCGCATCCCGGCCTTCGGACTCTTAGTCCGATGTGCGCGGTGAGCGCAGGCGAAGGTCGCACAGGAGAACGACCCTCCATCTGTGAATTTGCAGTGCCGAGTTCGGATGCAGTTGGGTGCGGGGGTAGGATTTGAACCTACGACCTCCGGGTTATGAGCCCGACGAGCTACCAGCCTGCTCCACCCCGCAGAGCCATTATCCCGGTGTGGCGGGCCCAAGTCAAGCAGGGCCTACTTCTTGCCGAACAGCCTCGTCAGTTTGAGAATGATCCCGATCCCAAGCAATATGGGAGCGTATTTCTCGATCACGTTGAACGCCCCGGCGGCTATATCGTCAACCGTCCGAACGATCCCGGTCGTGCGAGCACCGACCTCTTTCGTAACCGACTCCACCTGTTTTGCGATGCCATCGACGCGCTCGACAAGCCCCTGAATGCGGCCAGAGAGCTGCACGATTTCGCGACGAATGCCAAGCGCCAGAAGCAGGAACACGACCATGCCGATGATCACCGCTAGCGAGGCCAAGACCACGAACACCGCAGCAAGCCCGGTCCACTGCACCCACCACTCTGGAAGCTCGGTCACGAAACGACGTTACCTCTGAAGTGACTCGTGTGTCGCGCAGGGAGGCGAAGCTTGGCGATCGCAGCTCCGCCGTCGCTGTCGGTCTCTGTGCCCGCGACCGAGATTCGATCCCCCCACATGCCGACGATGGCGAGCTTCGCGTCAACGTCTTTGTCGGACGGGTTCTCAATCTCCAGCTCGAACCAGCGCTTTCGGCGGTCGAGCTTGAGCGACACGATACGGCCGAAGCTGAGCGTGAACTCTGCGCCGAACTGCCGGAGGACGATGTGGCGGCCGACGCCGTCCCACGGGCGAACGACGTAAGACTCATCGTCTGACTCAAAGTGGCATCCGAACGTAAAGACCCCTTGAGCGTGATCTGGCAAAACGTAGGAGCCCACGCGCCTCAGGTAGTGGTAGTACCCAAGCCCGCTGGCGCCCGTGTACCGATTGAAACCCCAATGCTTTGAGGACTGATCCGGGCAGTAGCAAAGCGAAGCGGCGCCATCAGGGCGAACGAGCGCCCAAGGCCCCAGCATTCCTCCGAACGCCAGCCTCATATACGCGTCAGGAATCGCGAGGTAGTCGCGGTCGAGCAGGTCGTAGAAGATAAGGGAGTTCGGGATCGTTGTGTGCCCCAGACACAGCTCGCCGCGGTCGGCCATCGCTCGAGTCGGAGTCGAGTCGTTGCCGTCCCAGCACCGCTTGTCGCTTCCGTACCACCACCAGCTCGGAGCTAACGATCGAACGGCGAACGCGCACCGCACCGTGCGCTCAAGGTGCGTGTCGTCCTCTCTGAACTTGGCCGCGGCAAACACCTCCTCAAAACCTGAGGTGTCCAGCACCGACTCGCCAGCGTACGGGTATTCGTGCCTCATCAACTCCTTGGCTTTGAACTGCACCAACTCCTGTAGAGAAGAATGTTCGTCGGTCAGGCCCTCCAGCCGAAGATCATCGAGCAGATCGTAGATACGCGCGTACCCCAGCACGCCGACCGTTCGGACGTAATGCCTCCAGCCAAAGTTGAACATCGCCGTTGCGGTCGCGGCGGCCCACCGCAGGTACACCAGCGGCGCGCTGGCGGTTTCGCCGTACGTCGATGCGATCCGGTACATCGAGTGGTACAGATTCGTAACGTGCGGGTAGCCGAGCGGGCGGCCTACGTACGCTCCGAACGGCTCTTCACCCGACAGGACGCTCGCTACCGAGTGGTCTCCAGGATTCTGGACCTCGTCCCTCAAGAACTCCTCGATGAAGGCGTCCAGGGCGGCGATCTGGTCTCGATCGGGGTACACGGTGTTCTTCTCTGCTAGGTACAGTGCGTCCGCAAGGCTGCACTCGATCCCGCCAGGCTCGCGGTAATCGGCGAGATCTACAACCGGCGTCCCGGTCGTTATGTCCGTGTTTGCAAAAGCGTGATCGAGGACCGACCCCGGCTTGCGGATGATCTGGAACCGATGGATGTACTCCGCCCGACTTCGGATCAGGTCGCCGAGAGGCTCGGTCAACAGAAGGTGCGTGTGGCATATGCGTCCTTCGTCGTCGCGAAAACTGACGCGCAGCGGACCAGGCGTCGAGGGCTTGACAAAGCAGAATCCACCGCTCTCATCTGTATCGATCTGCGATTCGGTCTCACGGCTGAACAGGAACTCCTTGGGCGAGGCGCCAGCGACCTCGATCGCGATCCCGACGTCGATCGGAGCAACCGCGCCCGGGAGCAGGCGCACCGCCGGTCGGTCGCACGCCACCAGAGTCTGGTGGACGCCGTCCTGCTGATCGCTCTCCGTCGGGACGAACCGCATCTGCATAGTCCGCTCTTCGCCCGGCTCGAGGATGAGGGACGTGTGGTCGTTGTGCCAACCTTCACCGCGCTCCCTCTCGATTGTCGCCTTGCTGTAGACGTAAACGACGGGAATCCCCTCCCACTGGTACGAGGTCGTCAAGCTCGCTCGGACGTGATTGTAGAACTCCCAGGAAGTATCGGTGCCGGGGAACACGAGCAGCCCCGGCGTCTCAGCGGTCATTCGCTGAGCGAACAGCCAGCTCGCTCCGCCGCCGATGAACTTGTGCACGTACACCCGCGAATTCCACAAGCGCTTGAGCTGATCGTCGTTCCAGCCAAACCCGTCGTACAGATTGTTAAACGCCAAGGGAAATCCGAGTTCGCCGATCTCCACCGCGTGCCGGCTCCTGTTCTTCAACGTGACCTCCCAGACAACCTGTGGCATCGTGCCTGGAAGCTCGAAGTAACGGCCCGTGACCTTCAAGTCGTCGATGAGAGGCATCTCGTATTCGAATTCGACCGTGCTGTCGTCGTCCGGCTCGTCATCGGCCTCCGGCCGCCTCGCTCGACTGTTGCGGCTCAAAACCCAAGGGTCGCCTGGATCAGAGCGAATACCGATGAGGATCGTGCCAGGGTAGTAGTCTTCCGCCGTCTCCTGGCCAAAGGCGACCGGCGATAGGATGAACTGAAAGTCCTCGCCCTCGTCAGGCAGATCTGGGTCGGACGCCCATAGCTGGTGTATCCGCCCACCGGCGCCAAATTCCATGGAGATCAACGCGCCAGTGAACTCGGGATGATCGTCGGAGAAGGCATCCATGCGTCCAGTTGAGAATACCCGTCGCCCCGGATGGCCGTCACGGCGTAAAATGCGTACATGAGTCGCCGCTCGCTAGCGCTGGTCGGTGCCGGGAACATTCGCTGTTGCCCGGCCGTTCTCGCGTCAATCGCAGGTTTGGACGCGCTGGAGGGGCTCGATATCCGGCTGTACGATGCGAACCAAGAGCGGCTAGACCTGTACTTTCAGCTCGCCGGAACTATCATGGACCTATCGGACCGCGAGCACGACGTCTTTCGCAGGCCGGTGCTAGAAGAGGCGCTCGACAATGCTGACGTGGTCATCCTAACCTTGAACGAGGACTGCTCTCGGCGCATGACGGGGAAGAGCGCAGCCATGGTTTACCTGCCATCGGAAATCGAGGAGGAAGAAACGCCCAGTTGGCCGCTAGAGTATGGCGACATCAATCGACCGACCCCGTTCGAAGAACTGAGTGTCGGAACGTTGGGGAAACTGTCGTCGCCGGTCGGTGACTCGCGAGGCCGTGATGAGGCCGTCAACGACGCCTTATCGTTGGTGGAGAAGAGCCTGTTTCACCGCTCGAGAGTGCTGAACCTGACGAGGGCCGCAGGCATGTCCGGCATCAAGGGGAAGCACTTGGCCTGGCCGCCTCCGATGGCGGATCGAGAGATCGAAGAGGCGCCGCACCAAGTTTTGCGATGGGTGGCAGGGGACTATAGCTTGAGGGCGTTCGTACAAGATCACCGCTCGAGTCCAGTTGCCGATTGGCTTACTCGAGAGCTTCGCACTCGGTAAGGACCGTGTGGTCGGTCCAATCGACGGTGAGCGGAGTGATCGCAACGTACCCTTCGCTTACGGCTTGAACGTCCGTGCCGTGCTGATCGGGGCGCATGACGACGACTCCGCCCTGCCAGTAGTACGGCCTGCCCCACGGGTCATCGCGCCTCTCGACCCGGTCCTCATACACACGATCGCCCGTCTTGACGAACCTATTGCCCGCTATCTCGGACGCCGCAATTGCAGGCACGTTGATGTTCCAAAACGTCCGTTCGCCGGTCGGCAGATCGAGGAGCAGCGGCCAGTTGTCGCGAATCCAGCCGGCACCGGTATCGAGATGCGACGGAGCGCCGTCCGCGAATACCGACATCGAAATCGCAATGCCTTTGATGCCGTTGATGGCGGCCTCCATCGCAGCCGCAACCGTCCCAGAGTACGTGATGTCAAACCCTAGATTCGGCCCGACGTTGATGCCGCTCAGCACGAGGTCGCACCCATCGGGGAAGCAGAGCGACAGCGCGACGTTGACGCAATCGACCGGCAGGCCGTTGACCTCGAACGCCGGACAGTCGAACGCGCTCGACTCCTTGACCCGCAGCGGGTCGCGCAACGTCATCCCATGCCCGCACGCGCTGCGCTCCACATCCGGCGCGACCACAGCGATCTCACCGAAACCGCTGACCGCGTCGACCAAGCTTCGAAGGCCTTCGGCGTGAATGCCGTCGTCGTTGGTCACCAAGATGCGCATGGTCCCCAGGTTACCGCTTTGGTTCGAAGTGATAAAATGCCGTCGTGGCGGCAAGTAGCTGGAAAGTAGCGATGGCGGATGTGCTGCTTTTGCTGGGCGCTGCAATCTCCGTCGGAACGGTAGGTTTTCGCGCCGTCTTGATCGTACTCGTAGTTGCAGGCTGCTGGCCGATTGTGCGGTCGCTGCATGCGGCTGCCGACGCCTTGCGATGGGTGCTGAGGTATGTCGTCGCGTTCTCTTTGGCGGTCGGTTTAGGCCTGATGTCCGATCGCCTGGAGAACCTCATGCATATCCCAGGCCCAGTCGCAAAAATCAGTTGGCTCGCGATTTGCACTCTGCCGATTCTGCTTGGATACCAGCTCTCAGCCCGAGGCAAGTCGGTGCGCTGGCTGACGCTCGCGATGGGAATGGGGCTGCTTGTAGCAGTGTTCTCGGGCGCAGTTGGCGACGCTGATCCGATGATCGCGTGGTTGCAGTCGGTGGCCGGATGGTCGCTAGAGCGCGCCGAGGTCGGAACCTTTGTCTTTCGCAAGTCCACTCACGTGGTCTTCTACTGTGCGCTCTCGTACTCGCTTGCGCGCGCGGCGCTGGCCGCGAAACTGGATTTCAACATCGCCGCGCGACTCGCCGTTATCTGGGCGTTCAGCCACTCCGTCTTCGACGAAGCCACGCAGATGTCGTTCGACTCTCGGACCGGCAGTGTTTGGGACGTCCTGATCGACATGAGCGGAGCGGGCGCAGCGCTGCTGATCGTCTGGTTGCACTGGAGAAGGCGCCAGCGGAAAGCATAATAGCGCCATGCGGCGCGTGTCGATCGTCATCCCCTATCTGGTGAGCAAGCCGATTGACGACTCGGCTCTGCGCGATCCGCCGGTCGCGCTGGGGGAAATCGTCGACCGGGCGCAGATCGTTCGCTTGAATCCGATCCCCGCCTGTGCAACGCCCGAAGCGGCATGGCTCGGAATGAACCCGCTCGAAACAGCGGTCGCTCCAGGCCCGCTTCTGATCGCGGCGCTTGGTCATCACCCGCCGGCAGATTCCGTCCACTTTCGGCTAACGCTTTGCTCCGTCGACGGCGCAGGTCTGCTCAGCAAACCGGACGCTCGCCAAAACTTTGAAGACGTGCGAAAGTTGATGGAAGAAGCCGATCGCCTGGCAACCAGGTCGCTTACGCTCCTTGTCGGAGAGGGAGTCGAACACGCCCTGGTCATGGAGAACGGTTCGCTCGAAATGATGACGACTCCAATGACAGAGGCGTACGGTTCGGCGTTGAAGAACTGCCTGCCGGACGGAGATCACGACCGTGAGTTGAGGCGGTTCATCGACGATTCGATCAATTTGCTCTCCGGCAATCCAGTGAACAGACGACGCCTGGACGAGGGACTGCAACCTCTGAACGCGCTGTGGCCGTGGGGGCAAGGGTTCCGGCCGAATCTTCCGCTCCTGCCGCTGAGTCGAGGCGACATCGCCACAGTGCACAGCGCGTCGCTGCAACTGCACGGCCTGTGCAAACTTGTCGGCTACACCCATGCGGACCGCGCGACGTTCGCAACGGGGCTCCGCATCGACTTTCCAAAGTTGGGCGCACGGCTCATGGAGTCTCGCCTGTCGGTCGCCCTGATCCACACGGTCGAGGAGATGCAGCGGCACGGGCGCGTAGACGACGTCATGTGGGTCGTTGAGCAGTTGGCGGAGTCCGTCTTAGAGCCTCTGATGTCAAAGAGCGATTCCTCCCCATTCCAGCTACGCATCTTGGCGCCGGGAGGACGGTGTTCGTTCGATGGTTCCGAGCCGCCAGAGCGTGCCTCGACCATCGGCCTGGGGCTGTTTTTCGACAGTGAGCGACCGGCTGACAACAGGTTTCCGTTCGACGAGCGGGTGATCGATGACGCACGGTTGCCCCTGATCGACCCGTGGCAGTTCATCGAGCCGGGGTTCTCCGGGATAGACTAGGGCATGCATCGGTTTCGCTGCTTGATCCTGACTCTGGCTCTGGCCTGCTCTGCGCTTGGACAGCTTACAGACGTTGAAAAGGCGGGGATCGAGGAGGCCCTTTTCGTTGGGAACATGCGTCTGAGCGATCTCAACTTTGAGCGCAAGCCGTTCACAGACCGTTACCGGATGGCGATCATCGACCGCGCCATCGACTCGCCGTTAGCGTTTGCAGACGAACTGATGGGTCTGCACAGCGGCGCTGGAGGGACGGTTTCAGATCTGCTTGCGGTCGCCATGGGGCGTGTTTTCGAGGAGCCGATCGGGTCGATTCAGCACGATCCGCCGATAGCCGGTCTGCCGGACCTGCCGGAAGATCTGCGAGGTCCGATACTCACGCTGGCAAACTGGATCAACTCTGCGAACATGGAGATCAAGCGTGCGATGCGAGGGTTGACCGAGGTTGAGCGACGCTTGCTGATCGAGTCGCTGCCGGTGTGGGCTGTCGAAGAGCCGACGGTCAGCTTTAGCTTCGTTCAGTCTGCGACCGCAAAGCAAGACGAGATTCTGGCGCTGCTCGACAAAGTCGATCTGGTGGCGATCCGATCAGCGGCTGCCCGTCTGAGCGAGGCAGTGGAACGGGAGATCCCTCGGCTGCACGCTGCATCTTCCGACGTTGAGGGCATCGTCCGTTTCAAGCTGGGCGGTATGGCGGTCGTACTGGCTGGTAGAGGCGACGATGTGCACACAGCGACCGACGCCGTGCTGACCATCGACCTGGGCGGCAACGACACGTACGTCGGCCGGCACGGCGCAGGCGCAGGGTACGCGTCCGTGCTAATCGACCTCGCGGGCAACGACAGATACGACGTCGGCGATCTGAGCATCGGCGCTGCTATCCTCGGCGTTGGGCTCGCGTACGATGAGGGCGGCGACGACACCTTCACTGGCGGATCGCTCACGTTTGGAGCCGGTCTGGCAGGCGTGGGAGCGTTGCAGAAGAAGGGCGGCAACGACGTCTACCGCTCGCACACGCTGTCGCAGGGGTTCGGGCTGTTCGGCATCGGACTGCTGGTCGATACCGACGGCGCGGACAAGTACCACGTCGCGCTGTACGGCCAGGGCGCAGCAAGAACCGCTGGCCTCGGATGGATTGTCGACCGCGGCGGCACAGACGAGTACCGCGCAGGAGGCCTGATCCTCAACTCGCCGCTCTTCGCGACCGCGCACTACTCGTTCGCCCAAGGTTTTGCGATGGGGTACCGCGAGGACACGGGCGGCATCAGCGGAGGCGTCGGGCTGCTCACGGATTTCGCCGGTGACGACTTCTACCTCGGCGAGACGTACCAGCAGGCCGCATCCTACTGGTTCTCGCTCGGCTCGCTCTACGACGCGAGCGGAAACGACACGTACACCGGCCACCACTACTGCCAGTCGAGCGCGATGCACATGTGCGCGGCGTACCTTTTCGACCTCAGCGGGCACGACGCGTACGTCGTGAAAGTCGGAGCGGCGCACGCGATCGGGCACGACTACGGGGTTGCGTTCCTGCTCGACCGCGCCGGCGACGATATCTTCGCCAGCCGCGACAGCACGCCGGGGCTTGGCAACGCGAACGGACTCGGGATTTTCGTGGACGCGGACGGAATCGACAGGTATCACGGCCCACCCGGCAAAGGAAACCCTGCGCGGGGCTCAGGCTCGCTCGGCGTGTTCGTCGATCTCAACGGTACGGACATTTACAAGTTCGGCCTTGAGGATGGGACGGCATACGCGACGGCGAGTTGGGGCGTTGCGCTTGATCGCGCGCTGATCATTCCCGACGAGATCGAAGTCGTGATCGATACTGAGGCCAGCGTGATCGTGCCCGGCTCCCGGCAAATGCCCTCCGAGCAGGAGATCGCGACGATTTACGACAAGGCGACTCAGTGGGGCGTCGGTACCGCGCAAGACGAGGTGGCCGAGAGCCTGGACGCGCTTGTAGCGATAGGATCGCCAGCGCTTGCTTGGATGCTCGACAATCGCCTTGCTACGGCAAATCGACTGCACATCCGCGCGTTCGTCCACGTCGTCAAAGCTCTTGGAGAAGAAGGAGTTCGGCTGGTCGGCGTGAAGGCGTTCAACGCCACGGATCAGGAGATGCTCCCCTTGATCAGAATCGCGTCAGACGCGCGCGTGACGGACTTCGGATCGGTCTTGCCGTCGCTGTTCAAGAAACCGACTTTGCGCCGTGCAGCGGTCGCAGCGGCAGGAGTGCTGAAGGCAACGGCCGCAGTGCCAGCGTTGATGGCGCTCTGCAGGTCGGGAGAAGCTCTGCTCGTTCGCTCCGCAATCGTGTCTTTGCGGCAAATCGGCGACAAGCAATCTCTCGGAACGGCTCAGGCGCTTCTGACGCATTCGGATTTGCTGGTGCGCAAGTCCGCGCTCGGTCTGTTGGCCTTGTTCCCAGACGACGCGCGATCGATAGGGAACACTTTCGCTGCGCGCACGGACGAGTTCCGCGTGAGGATCGGCCTTGAGCTTCTGGCCGCGCTAGGCGCTGACGAAGACCTTGCGAAGATCGGTGGGATGTTGATCGACCCGCGACCGGGCGTGAGGATTGAATGCCTCATTCGTCTGGAGGGACGCTGCCCAGACGCCTACAGAGCTGACTTCCTGAGCTTGAAGAGCGATCCGGTCGCAACGGTTCGAGCGGTCGCAAATTGGTACGAGCCTGGCGGTTAAGTCAGCTACCTGGTCTAAGAAGGTTGACGAAGCGGTGCACTGCTTTCTCTGCTGTCTTCTGCTTGATCAGTCCTTCTTTTGCAGCGGCGAAAACCAAAATTGTGCAGGATTCTGTGTTCCAATCAACGACCGCAATGCTCAGTATCGTTGGATTCATGTTCAAGGCTCCAGACCCGACAACAGCGGATATTTTTGGTTGCTCAGATCGATCGCTCTCGTCTTCGTCTATGATCTGTCCTTGGCTAGACAGAAGTGTGAATGCTTGCCTAAGAACAGCATCCGCCGGTCTCTGCAAATGCAGCTCTTGTTCGTACTGCTCCGTCGGGAGAAATCTTGCAGCGATTCTTGCGCCTGCCGCTCCTGCTAGGGATCCAACGGCGCCGCCGGCTATGCCACCAATAGCACCGAGTTTGCCCAACTCTCTTTCGAGAAGATCATCCGTTCTATCACTCATCTAGTTCATTGACCCCAGGTCTTCGGGCATCCAGATCGGCAGTCCGGAGATCGAGCGCCGCGCAGAATCGGTCACGGGAATGCCCCACGCCATGAAGAACGGCCCGAGGTTTCGACCGACCGCCCTGGAGAACCGCACCATCCACTGGTCACGCTTCTGCGCGTCGTTCTTCGGACGCTCGGTATTAGGCAGCCGCCGATACACTTCGAACACCTTCTTGAACGCATCCCACCCAAACTCGGACTGAAGCTGCGCGTATAACATCAGCGCGAGGAACGGCTCGCGCTTCCACTGATTGAAGCTCGCTCCGGCGTCCAAGAACTCGCGCAGTTTCGCAACGTCGTACTGAGCGGCGGTCATCGGGTCGGTTCCAAAAACGGTGTCCAAGACGTACATGCTGTAAAGGTTGCACGTCACCTCCGTCGTGCCGACAAACGTCCAATCCGGATGCTGGAAGTTGTGGCCAAGCTCGTGCCAGAACCCCCAGTTATCGCGCGGACCTTTGTCGGAAAGATGAATACTGACAAGGTTTTCCGGCTGATCCATCCACATCATGATCGGATACCCGGAGTGCATATAACCAGCAGAAATCTGCACGTCGCAGACCATGCGTTGCTTCCTTGTGGGCAACGGCCGGGTCGAAAGCTCGGCGTACTTCGCCATCACGCTATCCCAGAAGTTGAGCAGGTCCTGCGGGTCGTCCAGCTCTCGAACGACTTCGCTCGGCACGGTAAGCACAATGTTGTTCGCCTCCAGCTCCGCCCACGGCGCAGGGAGATCGCGAATCGTCGTGATCCACTCTTCTTTAGAGGTCGTGCCGATTTTGAAGAACGGAGCAGGGACGGCGCCGTCGATCTCGACGGAGAACGCCGGAAGCCCCCTCGCGCCCGGAACGACGACGTAGATCAGCCCGCCGAACGCGCTTCGGACTTCGACGTCCGTTTTGTCGAGGGCGTATTCGCGACTGACGACCGGGTGCCGCTTCCAACTGTTCAAAAGCCAAAGCTGATCCGTGTGAGCCCCGATTCTCAGTTTGATTCCCTTCTTGACAAGGCTGGCTGCGAGCGTGATGGTGATGCGGTCTCCGGCGTTGGCGTACAGCCCCGTGCTCGACCACCCTGGGATCCCGGAGTCCATCAAAACGGCGCGGTTCACCCGCGGAGCCCGGCGGGGCACGGTGCCGGGAAACTCGCGCGCGGCCGCGTGGGAAGTGACCTCCGCAGCGGACAGGCTGCTGTCGTTCAAGAAGTTCTGATACAGCGAAAGTCGTTCGAGCGGTTTGGAGACCAGCAGCGGCTTGGCTTCCGTCGGCACGATGCGCGTGTTGACGTACTCGAGGACGTTCTCAAGCTGCCGACGCACAAAAACGTCGTACGGGCTGACGTCTTTGAGCGCATCCATCAGAATCCCGGAGTACTGTCTCAACTGCTGATCGTTGAGCTTGACTTTCCGGTCGCGGTGCTCGACGAGCCGCTTGAGCGCCATCTGGCTGTGCGTGTTCGCGACGTCGGCAGGCACGATGTTTCGGATTGCGTAGACTGGTTTTTGGCCAAGCACGAGCCCCGCCTGATTCAGCACGGCGTTGATATGGTTGTTGGCCCACAGGAGCCGCGTCGGATTCTGGCGCTGCCACTGCCACCCGTTTCCCGCCGCGAGGAAAGTTCCTCCGGTCCGTATGTACTCGCGTAGCGCATTGATGTCCCGTCCGTTACCGACCACGATGTTTGAGGTCAGTACGGCGTCATAGAACTTTAAGTCTTTCGTCCAGTCGACTCCCTTGAACTCTTTCGCCAAGTAACCGGCGTCCGTGAGCGACGCGAGCAGGCCGGGAGAGTTGTAGACCGCGATTCGCGGTTCGCGCTGCTGCTTGAGGCCGAACCTGATAATCCGATCTATCAAGCCGGCGATGGTCTTGTCGTTGAGGCCCTGGCGGCCCAAGTAGGGAGTGTTTCCGAAGACGACCGCCAGCCCAAGACCGTATCGGCTTGCGCCCACGATGGCCGCCGTATTGCCGACCGAGTTGGCCGTGACCAGCGCGAACGCGTCCGGCCCGGCGATGATCACGTTGCTGCCAGTGCCAAGCCGCGGGATCGCCTTCGCGTCGCCGATCAGCTTCTCGTAATCCTTGGTGTGGTCGTTCGGGGCCGTCGGCAACTGGCCGATAGCGACCGCCGACAGCAAGACCAGGAGCAGAGCCGTACACCAACGACGCATACACCATTATGGGCCGGTTCGAGCGGTATCAACCACTCGTTTCACCCGGCGTAGGATAGGAGTGAGTGCGGAGCCCCCTTCCTCTTGCAGGCAGCGAAGCGGACGGGAGGAGGAAAGCCCGTCCTGAGCGAGCCTGTCCTGAGCTTGACGAAGGAAAGGAGGGGTTGGGGGATGGAGGTTCCGTCCGAACGCCGGAAAACAGCGGCGCCGATGGTCAGAACCCCCAATCGTCATCCTGAGCGAGCCTGTCCTGAGCGGATCGAAGGAAAGGAGCGCGATTGGGGGTTCGTGCCAGTCGCAGACTTTGGTTTTGCATGCATCAGGACGGGCTAGGCGCAAGTTACTGCGTGACTCCTGCCACGTCCTGAGGCTTAAGCGGTGCCATCCGACTGCTATGCCCGAGGTCGAAAGCTCGAAGCCTCCGGACGTGATATGTGCCGTACGATCGCCTCCCGCTTGCCCGTCCTGAGGCATGTACAGTGCTGGCACTCACACGGCGACCGTGTACAATAAAGTCCCATGAAAAAACTAGGAGCAGGACTCGCCGCGCTTGGCATTGTCTTAATAATGGCTGTCGGTTGCAACGACAGCTCGTCCGCCAATGACAGTTCGCCTGCCGACGATAGATTGGTCGGCACTGCACAGAATTTAAATGATTACGCAAAAGGGCTTGCGTTTGGCATGACAGAACAGGAGATCATCGCCTTGCTCGGCGAGCCGACTGACAGGATGAACATGGGTGACGGAAGGGAGCGATTTGAATACACGAACATTTATAAAGCAGACATATCGGTCACGTTCGTGGACGGCAAAATGACAGCCTCGGAGATGACTTCTAGGAAACGGTAGTTCAACCAGTGGCCAAGGAACGGTGGTGTACAATACAGTCCTATGAAAAAACTCGGAGCAGGACTCGCCGCGCTTGGCGTTTTCTTAATGATCGCAGTCGGTTGCAACTCGTCCGGTAATGACAGCTCGTCCTCCGACGGCGGAAATTCCACGGGCGGCTCGACGTCCAACATTCAGGCAACGGAGGCCTTGGTGTTACAGGTGCAGGTCGGTATGACGGAACAGGAGGTCCGCGAGTTGCTCGGTGAACCTGATAGAAAGTTGCCAATGAAGGATCCGAGGCATGCGGGCTGGATGTACACGTGGGGCTCTGGCGCGAATGACGGATCGGTGGTTTCCTTCCTGGACGGCAAAGTGGGTGAGCTTCCTCAGATTGGAAACAACCCCCGATAAGCATCTGCTGTCCTGCGGACAGGAAGAACCGGGGTGAGCGCGCACGGTTATGCCACTCACGCGGCGAGCGTGTACAATGAAGCCCCATGAAAAAGCTAGGAGCAATCTTCGCCGTGCTTGGTGTTTTCTTGATGATCGCAGTCGGTTGCAACTCGTCCGCCAATGACAGCTCGTCCTCCGGAAGCGCAATTTCCACCGGCGGCGCAAATTCCAGCGTACCGGTATCGAACGCCCTGGTAAGACAGGTGCAGATCGGTATGACAGAACAGCAGGTTCGAGACTTGCTCGGCGAGCCTAAGCTGTTGTTGCCAACGGGGGACCCCAATGCGGCGGCTTGGGTATACGACACCGACGGAGGCATACAAACGATAGTCGGGTTCGTGGACGGCAAAGTGCCTTATCTTCCGTCGATTGACGGCAAGCCCCAATGACAGTCTGCCGTCTTGCGAACGGGAGGGCTGGGGTGAGCGCGCGCGCTTATTCCACTCACGCGGCGACCGTGTACAATAAAGCCCCATGAAAAAACTCGGAGCAGGATTCGCGGTACTTGGCGTTTTCTTAATGATCGCAGTCGGTTGCAACGACAGCTCGTCCGCCAATGACAGTTCTCCTGCCGACGATAGATTGGTCGGCACGGCACAGAATCTAGATGATTACGCAAGGCAGTTTAAGCTTGGCATGACAGAACAGGAGGTCATCGACTTGCTCGGCGAGCCGACTGACAGGATGAACATGGGTGAAGGAACTATTCGATTTGAATACGCGAACATCTATGTGGCAGACATATCGGTCACGCTCGTGGATGGCAAAGTGACAGCCTCGCGGATGACTTCTAGGAAACGGTAGTTCAACCAGTGGCCAAGGAACGGTGGTGTACAATACAGTCCTATGAAAAAACTCGGAGCAGGACTCGCCGTACTCGGTGTTTTCTTAATGATCGCAGTCGGTTGCAACTCGTCCGATGACGGTGGCTCGTCTGGCTCTGGCGCCGGTTCCAA